>JBFFJL010000401.1:0-3865 GCA_041555955.1 Nevskiaceae bacterium | reverse complement strand
GCACCGGATCTTCGCCGCCTTCGCCGGAGTTGCTGCGGCCGCCGAGACGGTTCATGGCAATCGCCAGCGCTTCGTGCGCCTCCGGCGACAGCGCGCCCAGCGACATGCCGGCGGAGTCGAAACGCTTGAGGATCGCTTCGACCGGCTCGACCTCGCTGACAGGAATCGGCGTCGCTGCCTTGAGCTTGAACAGATCGCGGATGGTGGCGACCGGGCGCTCGTTGACGTGGGTCGCGTAGACCTTGTAGTCGGTGTAGTCGCCGGACTTCACCGCCTTTTGCAGGGTGCCGATGACGTCCGGGTTGTAGGCGTGGTATTCGCCACCGTGAATGTACTTGTACTGCCCGCCCTGCTCGATCGGCTTGCGTGCGCTCCAGGCGACTTCGGCCAGGCGCTCCTGATCGTGCTGCAGATCGGCGAACCGCGCGCCCTGGATGCGCGACACCGTGCCTTCGAAGCAGCGTGCAATCACTTCCTCGTGCAGGCCGACGGCCTCGAACAGCTGCGCCCCGCGGTAGCTGGAGATGGTCGAGATCCCCATCTTCGAGATGATCTTGTACAGGCCCTTGTTGATGCCCTTGCGGTACGACTGCCCGAGCTGTTCGGCCGGCTTGCCCTTGACCTGACCGGAACGCACCATTTCATACAGGGTCGCGTACGCGAGGTAGGGATAGATCACGCTGGCGCCATAGCCGATCAGGCAGGCGAAATGATGCGGATCGCGCGCGGTCGCGGTTTCAACCACGATGTTGCTGTCACAGCGCAGACCTTCGACGATCAGGCGGTTGTTGACGGCGCCAACGGCAAGTAGGGCGTGGATCGGCAGCTTGCCGCGTTCGATGGCGCGGTCAGACAGCACCAGCACTACCTTGCCGGAACGGACTGCAGCGACTGCTTCGTCGCAGATGCTTTCCAGTGCGTTCTGCAAGCCGGTGGCCGGGTCGTAGTTCAGATCGATCTGATGATGTGCATAGGCCGGGTTGTCGTTGCCGATCGCCAGCAGACTGCGGAACTTGACCTCCGACAGGACCGGCGAGTCGATCAGCAGCCGCGCGCAGCGGGCCTCCGTCTCTTCGAACATGCCACCTTCAGCGCCGAGCTGGCATTCCAGCGACATCACGATCTGTTCGCGCAGCGGATCGATCGGCGGGTTGGTGACCTGCGCGAACATCTGGCGGAAATAGTCGTAGACCGAACGCACCTGACCCGACAGCACCGCGAATGGTGTGTCGTCGCCCATGGAGCCGACGGCTTCCTGGCCGGCCTGTGCCAAGGGGCGCAAGACCTGATCGCGTTCCTCGAAGCTGAGCTGGAACATCTTGTGGTAGGTGGCCACCATGTCCGGCGGCATCGCTTCCAGCGAGTTCGGATCGTCCGACAGGCTGGCCTCAAGGCGTTTCATGTTGCCCTTGAGCCACTGCTTGTATGGACGACGCGAGGCCAGCATGCGGTCAATGTCTTCCGGCCGCAGCAAGGCGCCGGTTTCGGTATCGACGGCAAGGATTTCACCCGGACGCAGACGGCCTTTCTCGACCACGTCCTGCGGGCGGTAGTCATGCACGCCGATTTCAGATGCCAGCACGATGTGGCGGTCGGCGGTGATCACGTAGCGCGCCGGGCGCAGGCCGTTGCGGTCCAGACAGCACGCGGCATAGCGGCCGTCCATGATGACGACGCCAGCGGGGCCGTCCCACGGTTCCATGTTGACCGAGTTGTACTCGTAGAACGCGCGCACGTCGGGGTCCAGATCCTCGACGTTCTGCCATGCCGGGGGAATCAGTGCGCGCATGGCGGCGAACACGTCCATGCCGCCGGCCAGCAGCACTTCGAGCATGTTGTCGAGCGACTGGGAGTCCGAGCCGGACATGTTCACCAGCGGCGCGATCTCCTCGATGTCGGGCAGATCGGCGCACTGGAATTTCTTCGCGCGCGCCTGCGCCCACTTGCGGTTGCCGGAGATGGTGTTGATCTCGCCGTTGTGCGCCAGATAGCGGAACGGGTGGCACAGATTCCAGCGCGGCAAGGTGTTGGTCGAGAAGCGCTGATGGAATACGCACATCGACGATTCCATGCCGGGATCGGCCAGGTCCGGATAGAAGTCCGGCAGAAACTCCGGCATCACCAGGCCTTTGTAGACCAGCACGCGGCAGGACAGGCTGGTGATGTAGAAGTCACGGTCGCCCTCGGCCTCTACGGCCTTCTCGGTGCGGCGGCGCGCCTTGTACAGCTTCAGCTCGAACGCGAACTTGTGCGTGCCCTTGGGCGCGCAGACAAAGATCTGCTCAATCTGCGGCAGCGAACGCATCGCTTCTTCGCCGAGTGCGGAAACGTTGGTCGGGACCTCGCGGTAGCCAACCAGGTTCAGGCCCTGCAGTTCCAGCGATTCAGCCAGCAGCTGCTTGGCACGCGCGCGCCGCTTGTCGTCGCGCGAGAAGAAGACGTTGCCGGCACAGAAGTTGTCGTCAAGCTCGAAGCCGAGCTTGGTCGCCTCACGACGCAGGAAGCCGTCGGGCTTTTTCATCAGCAGGCCGCAGCCGTCACCGGTCTTGCCGTCAGCGGCCACCGCGCCGCGATGCGTCATCCGGTGCAGTGCGGTGACTGCGGTCTGAATCAGCTTGTGACTCGGCTGATCGTCCATATGGGCAATCAGGCCAAAGCCGCAGCTGTCTTTCTCAAATTCTGGGCGATAGAGGCCGTAGGGCTCGCGGTCCAACATTGTGCTCGCTCCGGTAGGACGCCCGAAATACGGGCATCGAAGTCCAAACTCCCTGATCACAGGGGCGCAGCAGTGTGCAGCAGCGCGATGAACAGCCGCAAACGAGCGGCAAACGGCCGCGCTGATTTGAGCGCAACTTTTAATTGAATCATGCACTTATCGCGCGTAGTATATGGCCATCTAGATAGCCATGACGCGCGACCCCCAATGAAATCCGTCTCCATTGCCCAAGCCAAGAATGCGCTGACTGAACTGCTGCATCAGGTCGAGGCGGGTGATCCGGTGCGGGTCACCCGGCGCGGCCGGCCGGTGGCAGTGATGGTGTCTGAAGCCGAGTTCGAGCGTCTGAAGACGGCCGCGGCATCGGCCGCGGACTTCGGGGCCTGGGTCCACGCCTGGCGTGAGCGTCTGCCGGAGGCGTTCGAGGGCGTGACCGCGGACGAGTTGAACCGCTGGAGCGAATTTTGAACATGCACGGCGCGACAGTCTGAACCGGCAATGGCCTCCACTGCCCTCTACCTGCTGGACCTCGCAGTGCTGGTCGAGCTGACCCGGCCCGCCGGCAACCGTCGGGTGCAGACCCTGTTCCGCGAACATCAGCGGGTCAGCGCCATTGCCGCGCCGACGGCCTATGCCTTGTTGCGCGGCGTTGAAGCGGTGCCGGAGGGGGCGCGGCGGACGCAGCTGGCTGGATTTGCTCACGAACTGGTGCGCAGCGGCCCGCCAGTGCTGCCGTTCGACCGGGATGCTGCGGTATGGCTGTCGCGCGAGTCGCCACGCCGCGTGCGGCAGGGGCGCAACTGGACCGCGCTCGAGGGACAGCAGGCCGCGATTGCCGCCACTCAGGACATGGTGCTGGTGACGCGTACTCCAGCGACCTACGCCGGCGCTCAACATCTACGAACTGAAGATTGGTTCAGGCCGTAGGGGAGTTGAACGCCGCGCTGCGATCGGAAGCTGTCGCAGGTTGCGCTGATGTCTGCCCTTGCACACGTGGGACCGCGCGGATAGGGAGTGAATCCGCGCAACCGCCTCGGGTCGAACAGGCCCTCGTATTCATCTAGTGCACAACGGTAGTGCAGCGCCCTGACCGGGGCCCCGCGTGCGGGGTGTGAGGGATTGGCGCGTCTGTACGTTGGGACCGCGGGG
>JBFFJL010000400.1:0-3868 GCA_041555955.1 Nevskiaceae bacterium | reverse complement strand
GACGGCGCGCAGCTGGTGATCGACTACAAGACCGGCGCCAAGCGTCCGCTGCCGTGGCACGACGGCCGGCCGGAAGAACCGCAACTGCTGATCTATGCGCTGACGCGCGCCGACACGCGCGCGGTCGCCTACGGCCGGCTGGTGCCGGGCCAGCTGGGTCTGGACGGCATTGCCGACGATGCCGAGCGCGTGCCCGGCATCAAGGGTTATGCCCAGATCAACGAGACCAAGGAAGCCAGCAGCTGGGATGGCCTGATGGGGCGCTGGCGCGGCGAGCTGGAGACGGTGGCCGCCGAAGTGCGCCGGGGTCTGGCCAGTGTCACGCCCAAGCACACGCGGCAGTCGTGCCGCGACTGCACTTTGCATGCGCTGTGCCGCATCCATGAGGTGCAGCCCGGCGCCGCCTTCGACGACGGTCCGGAGGCGCTGGCATGAGAGCCGATCCGCGGGAAAATCAGATTGCCGACGCCGTCGAGCGCGAGGCCGCGCTGGATCCGTCGCGCAGCTTCATCGTCCAGGCGCCAGCCGGCTCGGGCAAGACCGAGCTGCTGACGCAGCGCCTGCTGGCGCTGCTGGCGACGGTCGACGAGCCCGAAGAAGTCGTGGCGATGACGTTCACGCGCAAGGCCGCGGCCGAGATGCGGCATCGCGTGTTCGGCGCGATCAGCCGTGCGCTGGATGCCGAGCCGCCGGCGTCGGCGCATGCGCGCAAGACCTGGACGCTGGCGCGCGCGGTGCTGCAGCGCTCGCATCTGCGGCAGTGGCGCCTGCAGGACACGCCACAGCGGCTGCGCATTGTCACCATCGATTCGCTGTGCGCGCAGATCACGCAGCAATCCCCATTGACCTCCGGTTTCGGTGGGCGCGTGGCGGTCACCGAATTCGCCGAGCCGCTGTACCGCGAGGCGGCGCGTGCGGTGCTGGATCTGCTCGATGCCGATAGTCCGATGTCGGCGCCGGTCGCGCGCGTGCTGCGACATTTCGACAACCGCAGCGGCACCCTGGAACAGCAACTGGTCAATCTGCTGCCGCGGCGCGATCAATGGCTGCGGCTGGTGACGCACGAGCAGCGCGCGCAGCGTCCGCGCGAGGCACTGGAGGCGGCGCTGGACTGGGTCGTGACCGACGCGCTGCAGCGTGTGGCGCAGGCGGTGCCGGAGTCGCTGCGCGCGGCCTGGTGCGAGTCCGCGGCCTACACGGCGCTGCAGTTGGCGCCGGAAGATCCACAGCATCCGCTGCGCCAGCTCGGCGCAGACGGTTGGCCGCCGGCTACGGCCGAGGCGCTGCCGCTGTGGTCGGCGCTGGTCGATTTGGTGCTGACCGTGTCCGGTACATGGCGCAAGACCGTCAACGTCAAGAACGGATTTCCGGCCGGCAAGGGTGAGGCGCAACAGCGCAAGCAGGATCATCTGGCGTTGATCGACGCGCTGGCGCAGGTCGACGGGCTTGATGCGATGCTGGATGCGCTGCGTGGCCTGCCGCAGCCGCGCTACGCCGATGCGCAATGGGAGGTGCTCGAAGCGCTGCTGGACACCTTGCTGCTGGCGGCGGCGCAGCTGCGGCTGGTGTTCGCCGCGCGCGGTGAGGTCGACTTCGCCGAGATCGCCGGGCAGGCGGTGGTCGCACTGGGCGACGCCGAGGCGCCGAGTGAGCTGGCGCTGCGCATGGATTACCGCGTGCAGCATCTGCTGGTCGATGAGTTTCAGGACACGTCTGAGGGGCAGTGGCAGTTGCTGCTGCGACTGACCGCCGGTTGGAGCGAGGGCGACGGTCGCAGCTTGTTCGTGGTTGGCGATCCGATGCAGAGCATCTACCGGTTTCGGGAGGCTGACGTCGGCCTGTATCTGCGCGCCTGGCGAGACGGTATCGGGACCTTGCGCCTGCAGCCGCTGCGGCTGCGCTGCAACTTCCGCTCCTGCGCCGCGGTGGTGGCGTGGGTCAATGATGCGTTTGCGCAGGTGTTGCCGGCGCAGGCCGACCTGAATCGCAGTGCGGTGCCGTACAGCGCGGCGATTGCGACGCAGCCAGACCCGGAAACCGAGTGTGGTGTCGCGGTGCATGCGCTGATTGATGCCGGTCCGGCGCAGGAAGCCGAGCAGGTGGTCGAACTCGTGCGTGAAGAACGCGCTGCCGATCCGGCCGGCAGTGTCGCGATTCTGGTGCGCGGCCGCGCGCATCTGCTGGAGATTGCGCCGCGGCTGCGCGCGGCCGGCATCGACTATCGCGCGGTGGATATCGAGAGCCTGGCCGAGCGCCCGGTGATCGGCGACCTGCGTGCGCTGACCTGGGCCTTGCTGCATCCGATGGATCGCAGCGCCTGGCTCGCTCTGCTACGCGCGCCGTGGTGCGGTCTGGTGCTGGCCGATCTGATTGCGCTGGCCGGCGAATTGCCAGCGTCGCAGAGCCTGCTCGCGGCGCTGCGCGATCCCGAGCGTCTGGCACGCCTCAGTGTCGACGGCGCGCAGCGGCTGGCACAGACGATGACGGTGATCAACGCGTCCTTGGCCGAGCAGGGGCGGCGGCCGCTGCGGCGCTGGATCGAGGCGACCTGGGAGGCGCTGGGTGGCCCCGGTTGTGCCGGTGATGCCGGGGCGCTGGCCGACGCCGCGGTGTACTTCGACTGTCTGCAGCAGTTGGCGCCGGGCGCGGTGCTGGACGATTTCGACCAGCTCGATCTGGCGCTGGCTCAGCTCAAGGCCAGCCCGGACCCGGCGTCCGACGGCAGCGTCAGCCTGATGACCATCCACAAGTCCAAGGGCCTGGAGTTCGACACCGTGATCGTGCCGGGGCTGGCGCGCGGCACGCGCAGCGACGATCAGCCGCTGCTGGCGTGGGCGCATCTGACCGACGTGCATGGGCAGAGCCAGCTGCTGCTGGCGCCGGTGCATGCGCGTGGCGACGAGCGCGATCCCGCCTTCGATTTCGTGCGCGGGATCGAAGGCGGCAAGCAGCAGTTCGAGGACGCGCGCCTGCTGTACGTGGCGGCAACCCGGGCCCGGCGTCAGCTGCACCTGTTCGGCGAGGTCAAGCGTCAGGTCGGCAAGGACGATGGTGCCATCAGCGTGCGCGCGCCGGCCGCGCGCAGCCTGCTGGCGCGGTTGTGGCCGGCGGTGGCGGCACAGTTCGAACGTGAGGCCGCGCTGGCGGGCGAGGCAGCCGTGTCGGTGGCGGTAGGCGCGGATCGCGCGATTCCGCCGCTGCGCCGCCGCAGTGGTTTCGAGCTGCCTCCGCTGGCGGTGGGTCTGCCGCTGATCGAGGTCGCCGCGGCCGCAACCGGTGAGGCGCTGCGCTTCGACTGGGCCGGTGAATTGGCGCGCACGGTTGGTGTGGTGTTCCACCGCTGGGCGCAGCTGATCGCTGAGGACGATATCGATGCATGGACCCCGGAGCGCTGTGCCGGCCTGCTGCCGCTGCTGTCCGACGATCTGCACAGCGAGGGCGTGCCGCTGGCGCGCTGCGAAGCTGCGGCGCAGCGGGTGCAGGTGGCGCTGGCGAATCTGCTGTCTGATCCGCATGGGCGGCGTCTGCTGGATTGCCGGCTCGAGGACGCGCGCAGCGAATACGCGGTTACCGCGGTGCTGGATGGCATGCCGCGGCGTCTGGTGATCGACCGCAGTTTCGTCGATGACGGCGTGCGCTGGATTGTCGACTTCAAGACCAGTACGCACGAGGGTGGCGATGTTGCCGGCTTTGTGCGGCAGGAGCTTGAGCGTTACAGCGGACAACTGCGCGCGTATTGCGCGGCGCTGCGCAGGCTGGAAGCAGGTGCGGGCGGGCGAGCAGTGCGAGCGGCGCTGTATCTGCCGCTGATCGACGATCCGGCGCTGCGCTGGGTCGAGCTGCCGGACTGATCGCTGACACCAGGCAT
>JBFFJL010000399.1:0-3874 GCA_041555955.1 Nevskiaceae bacterium | reverse complement strand
CTGATGCAGTTGCTGAAAGTGCAGTCGCAAACGGTCGTCTGCAGCGGCATCGAGACGGCAGCGCAGCTGGACCTGGCCAAAGCGCTGCAGGCCGACTATGCCGAAGGTCCCGCGATCGCCCCGGCGATGTCGCCCGACGCGGTCACGCGCTGGCTGACAAGATAATCAGCCTGCGCTGCTGGCGCGGCTGTGACAGCTCAGGCGCTAAACTAGCGCCCCCTCGCGCCGCCGCCATGCACCGATGACTGCAATTCCTGAGAACTACACGCCACCGTCCGATCTTCTGGCTGGACGGCGCATCCTGATTACCGGCGCCGGCGACGGTCTCGGTCGCGCTGCGGCCGTGGCCTGTGCGGCACATGGCGCAACCGTGGTACTGCTCGGTCGCACAGTCAAGAAGCTCGAAGCGGTCTATGACGCCATCGAGGCCCTCGGCGCTCCGGCGCCTGCGATCTATCCGCTGAACCTCGGCGGCGCCAGCTGGAAGGATTACGCCGATCTGGCGAGCACCATCGAAACCGAGATCGGCGGCATCGATGGCGTGCTGCACTGTGCCGTCCAGTTCAAACAGTTCATGCCGATGAACGACATCGATCCCAAGGACTGGATCGAATCCCTGCAGGTGAACCTAACCGCGCCGTTTTCATTGACGCACCATCTGCTGCCGCTGATGGAGCAGGCCCAGGACGCCTCGGTCGTCTTTGTTTCGGACCGCCACGGCCGCGAGGCACACGCCTACGACGGCATCTATGGCATCACCAAGGCGGCGCTCGAGCACCTGATGCGCAGCTGGGCGGCCGAACTACCTCTGGGCGGCTCCGTGCGCATGAACAGCGTCGATCCAGGACCGCTGCGCACCGGACATCGTCTGAAGGGATATCCCGGCGAAGTTCTCGAAGAAGCCCCGCTGCCGGAAACCGCGACGCCAGCGCTGCTGTGGCTACTCGGACCCGACAGTCGCGGAGTCAGCGGCTCGGCTTTCTAGGTCGCGACGGCGTCGGACCTGAAGCGCCGGGACGCGACGGTCGTGTGCCCGGCTTGCTGGAGCGCGACTTGCCGGCGCCATCGGTCCGGCCGCCGGGTGTCTTCTCCCGCCCGCGCTCCGTAGAAGCCACTGTGCCACGTCCGGATCGCGCGCCTGCAGCCGTGCCAGCTGCACTGCTCCGCGCCCGTGTGCTGTTCGTGGTCGGCCGCTGCCCGGGCCTGCCACCTGCCTTCGAGCGTGCGCCCCGGCCATCAGAGTCACGCAAATCACTGCGCTCCGAGCCGTCACGCCCACGCTCGCGCTTGTCCGCCGACCAGACGCGCTCATCCTGCTTGCGCGCACTCTGGCGCGACACACGCGCCACAGTAATGGGCTTCACGGGGCCACGTTTGCTGCTGTTGCCGGCACCACGCGCCTTGCCGCTTGAACCTGACTCAGGCTGCATCCCGACGACAGCCATCAGCGCATTCAACTCGGTCGGCGTCGCTTCACGGCTGGCCGCTGACTTGATGCCGCGGCCGAGCGAGATCGGGCCATAGGCGATCCGGATCAGCCGGCTGACCTGCAGCCCCTGCGATTCGATCAGGCGCCGGACCAGCCGGTTGCGACCTTCGCGCAGCGTGACGTGGTACCACTGGTTCGAAGCGGCGCCGTCTTCGTTCTCGCCCGGGACCATCGATTCGAATTTCGCCGGTCCATCATCCAGGGTCACGCCGCGACGCATGCGGTCGATCATGGCTGCATCGACAGTGCCGTGCATGCGCACCGCATAGGTCCGCGACACCTGGAAACTGGGATGCATCAGGCGCCGCGCCAATTCACCATTGTTGGTGAACAGCAGCAGGCCGGAAGTGTTGATATCAAGTCGACCGATCGCGATCCAGCGGCCGCTTTCCAGCTTCGGCAGCTTGCGAAAAACCGTACGCCGACCATCCGGATCGTCACGCGTGACGACTTCATCGACCCGCTTCTTGTACAGCAGCACTCGCGTCGGCTCCGCCTTGCCGGACAAAGTCAGCGGGCGCCCGTCAAGCCGGATCTTGTCGTCGACGTTGACCGCCTGCCCCAGGACCGCCGGCTCGCCATTGACCTGAATTCGCCCCTCTGCGATCAGACGCTCGATCTCGCGACGCGAGGCAACGCCGGCTGTCGCCAGGAGTTTCTGAATTCGTTCTGCCATGGGAGCTGTGATCCGAAGGTGTGCAGCAGTTAAGACCGTTCCGGATCGAACACATCCGGATCCGGATCGGCGCCGATGTCGAATTCGCCATCCGTCGCCGCGTCATTCGACAGCGTTGAATCGCTTTCGCCTTCAACGGACTTTTCGGCATCCACATCTACATCTGCATCTGCAGCGGCTTCTGCCACAGACTGCGCTTCCGTCGTGTCTCGCGCTATGTCGATCATTGTTGCTGTCTGATCATCCACCGACTCCTCAGGCGACGTATCCGTGGCGTCGGCCTGCGTCGCCTTCGCCTGATCAGCATCGGCGTCTGCACCCGGAGCCGGCACGTCGGCAATATGCGACACCTCGTGCAACTGCTCGCCAAGACGCTCCAGTGCCGCTTCAAGCTGCTGCGGATCCTTGATCTCGGGCAGGCTCGGCAAATCATCCAGCGACGACAGGCTCAAATCATCGAGAAACTGCTGCGTGGTGCCGAACAGCGACGGACGCCCGGGCACTTCCTTGACGCCGACTTCGCGAATCCAGTTGCGTTCCAGCAAAGTGCGAATGATGTTCGGTGACAGGGCAACGCCGCGAACCTCCTCGACTTCTCCGCGGGTGATGGGCTGGCGGTAGCAGATCAGCGCCAGCGTTTCGAGCAGCGCACGCGACAGCCGCGGCGGCTTCTCCTGCCACAGCTTGCTGACCCACTCAGCGCAATCCTGCCGCACCTGGATGCGATAGCCAGAGGCGACTTCGCGCAGCTCGACGGCACGATCCGCCAGACGGTCACCGAGCCGAGCCAGCGCGTCACGCAGATCTCGCTTGCCAACCCCCAGCTCGTTGCCGAGCAACCGCGACAGCTGCTCCAGCGACAGCGGCTGATCGGACGCCATCAACAAGGCCTCGAGCACCCGCTCCAACAGGCGGTCCCGCTCCTCGTTGACTTCCTCGAGCGGCTCGGTCGCCAACTCCATCGCGGTGTCTTCACTCATGTACTTCTTCCTCAACTTCCGCCTTGCGTGGCCCCGG
Source organism: Nevskiaceae bacterium (assembly GCA_041555955.1). GTDB lineage: Bacteria > Pseudomonadota > Gammaproteobacteria > Nevskiales > Nevskiaceae > Solimonas. Next base: position 692 of record JBFFJL010000399.1, on the reverse strand, counting down.
CGGCGTCAACAGCAGCGGCGCAAACGGCCCGTCCTGGCGGATATCCAACATCGACGAACGGGCCAACTCCAGAATGGCCAGGAAGCAAACCACCACGCCAATACGACCTTCTTCCGGATCGATCAAATCAATCAGCTGTGCTGGGCCGCGCTGCAACCGCGCCAGGATATTCGACATGCGCTCACGCACCGTCAGCGGCTCGCGCGAAATCTCGTGATGGCGGAACAGCGCGGTGCGCTCCATGACGTCGCGAAACGCCAGCAGCAGCTCGCGCACCGTGGGCATCGGCACCTGCGCCACCTTCGGGATGACCTCAGGCCGCGCCTGCGCGATGAAGACGTCGCGGCCGACACGCGGCAACTTCTCGATCGATTCGCTCGCGGTCTTGAAGCGCTCGTATTCCTGCAGTCGCCGCACCAGCTCCATGCGCGGATCACCCTGCTCAACCGCCTCGTCGGGCGGCGGTCGCGGCAGCAGAATGCTGGATTTGATCTCGGCCAGCAGCGCGGCCATCACCAGGTAATCGGCCGCCAGCTCCAGCTTCATGCCGTGCATCAGATCGATGTACTGCATGTACTGCTGGGTGATCTTCAGAACCGGAATATCGAGAATGTTCAGGTTCTGGCGCCGGATCAGATACAGCAACAGGTCCAGCGGCCCCTCGAAGGCTTCAAGAAACACTTCCAGCGCGT
>JBFFJL010000398.1:0-3875 GCA_041555955.1 Nevskiaceae bacterium | reverse complement strand
GATAACCGGCCGGGCCGGTCTCGTGAACGATGATGACGGCAGCGGCGCCAAGTTTTGAGGCGATCTCGTACTTGTAGGTCCAGCGGCCGTAGTAGGTCATCGCCTTTCCACGGAACATGTTGTCGTCCAGCCGCGAAGCGTCTTTCGGGTCGGGGACGGCCGGATCGTTGATCAGCATGACCAGCGTCTTGCCGCGCACGTCCATGCCCTTGTAATCGTCCCAGCCGTACTCGGGTGCCTGCACGCCGTAGCCGACGAACAGCAGCTCGCTGTCGCGCACCTCAACCTTGGGAACGAACCGCGAAGTGGTCGCGACAAAGTCCGTGCCCCGACGCAGTGTGATTTTCTGCGTACCGGCACGCAGCTTCATGCTCGGGGTGCCGGTAATGCCGACCAGCGGCACCGACTGCATGTAGCTGCCGTCCGGATTGCCCGGCGCCAGACCCATGGCCTTGAACTGCGACACCAGGTAATCGACGGTTTTCTCCTCGCCGACGGTGCCGGGGAGGCGGCCTTCGAATTCATCAGAGCTGAGGACGCGGATGTGCTGCAGCAATCCGTCCGCCGTGATGCTGGACAACGCCGCGACGTCCACCGCCGTCGCGTTGGGATCGACGGTGGGCGCGGGGGGCTGGTTGGCGCAGGCGGCGACGGTGGCCGTCGCAAGCGCAGCGAACAGGGGGGCGAGCTTCATCGTTGATCCTCCGGTGCGAATGCGGATACGACTCGGGTCGGGTGTCTCAGTCGTTCAGCCAGCGCTTGAGCCAAGCCTGCACGGTATCGTGCCATTGCACGCTGTTCTGCGGCTTCAGCACCCAGTGATTTTCATCCGGGAATACCAGCAGCTGACTGGGAATGCCGCGGCGCTGCAGCGCGGTGAACGTGGCAATGCCCTGCTCGGTCGGGATGCGGAAATCCTTTTCGCCCTGGATCACCAGCATCGGCGTCTTCCAGTCCTTCACGAAGCGCGCCGGATTGAAGCGTTCGTAGTTCTCAGGATGGTCGAAGTAGGTGCCGCCGTTCTCCCACTCATCGAACCACATCTCCTCGGTGCTGTAGTACATGCTGCGGTTGTCGAAGACGCCGTCGTGATTGACCAGGCACTTGAACGCGTCCGGCCAGTTGCCGGCGATCCAGTTGATCATGTAGCCGCCGTAGCTTGCGCCCAGCGCGGCCGCGCGATCGCCGTCGAGATAGTCATAGGTCTTCAGCGCGTGGGCCCAGCCTTTCTGCAGATCCTCCAGCGGCTTGCCGCCCCAGTCGCCGGAGATCGAGTCGGTGAAGGCCTGGCCATAACCGGTCGAGCCATGGAAGTCGATGAACACGACCGCGTAGCCGAGCCCCGAGTAGAACGCCGGGTTCCAGCGGTAGTGCCAGTCATTGCCCATGCTGCCCTGCGGACCGCCGTGGACGATGAACGCGACTGGATACTTCTTGCCCTTCTTGTAGTTCCACGGCTTCATCACGTAGCCGTAGACCGTCTCGTCGTTCCAGCCGGCGAAGCTGAACTGCTCGTACTCGCCGAAACGCACGGTGGCCAGGCGCTCGCTGTTGAAGTGGCTCAGGCGTTGCGCGGAGCCGTTGGCGTCGAGGCGGTACAGGTCGGATGGCTGCGTCAGCGTGTCGAAGGCGTAGACGATGGTGCCGTCCCGCTGATCGAATCCGGAAACATGTCCCGCGCCGGTCAGCGCGTTGACCTTGCCGCTGGCCACGTCGACCGCGAACAGGCGGTGCTGGCCGAGGTCGTCCGCGGTGGTGTAGAGCGTCTTGCCGTCGCTGGAGAAGTTCAGCGGGCCGGCCGAGCGGTCCCAGTCGGGTGCGACCTCGCGCGTGGTGCCGGTCTTCAGGTCGCGCAGCATGATGGCGAGGCGGTCGGCCTCGAAACCGGCGCGCCGCATGGCCAGATAGGCCAGCTGGGTGCCGTCGGGCGAGAACACTGGCGAGGTGTCCATCGCCTCGTTGGCGGCGGTCAGGTCCTCGGGCGGCTGGCTGCCGTCCGCCGGCACCCTCCAGACGTCGAGATTGGTGCTCCAGGCTTCGGTGGTGCCGGCGATGCGCGCGGTAAAGGCCAGCGTCTTGCCGTCCGGCGAGAACGTGTACTCGGAAGCGTCGCCGAACGGTTTGCTCGGCACGTCGCCGTCGATGCCGCGGGTCACGTGGATCGGGTCCGTCGCCTTGCCATCCGCCCCGATTTTCAGGATGAACAGCTGTGAGCGAGCGCCGTTCTTCCAGGTGTCCCAGTGCCGGATGAACAGTTTGTCGAACAACTTGCCGCTGCGTTTGCTGGCGGCCATCTCGTCTAGCCGGCGCTTGCTGCAGGCGATGTCGACGCAGTCGGCAAAGACTTCCAGTGAGACTGCGAGCCGGCTGCCGTCCGGGGACAGCGCGTAGCTGCCGACGTCCAGCGGCAGCTCGGTGACGGCCTGCGCTTCGCCGCCGTTCATCGGCAGCCGCCACACCTGTGCGCTGCCCGAACGGGTCGACAGGAAGTACAGGAACTGCCCGTCCGGCGACCAGCGCGGATCGCTGTGCTGGCCACCGGCGCTGGTCAGGGCGCGGCTGCTGCGGTCGGCCAGGGTCATCAGCCACAGCGTGTTGACGCCCCGGTTGGCGTCGTAGTCGGTGCTGCGCAGGACGTATGCCAGACGTTTGCCGTCGGGCGAGAGGCGCGGGTCGGACACTCGCTCGAGGCGGACCAGATCGCCGGCGGTAAACGGACGCAGTTCAGGTTTGGGCGTTGCGGACATGGCAGTCAGACTGGCAGAAATCAGGGCAGCGCCCGCGATCAGACGAATCATTGGGGTTCGCTCCTCGCGGTTCGTGTTCGTGTTCGTGTTCGTGTGTTGTGTCGCGATGAAGGGCAGATGATAAACACATCGCCGCAGCGCGGACTCCGGGTAAAGCCTCAGCGCGGCAGCGGGGCCCTTTACCTATACTCGGTTGCATTCATCTGCCGAAATCCGCCATGAGCACTCCGAACGCCGCCGTGCCTGCTGACAATGGGTTCGTTCGCGACGACGATTTCCTGGGGCATCCCAAGGGTCTGTACGTCTGCTTTTTCACCGAAATGTGGGAGCGCTTTTCGTTCTACGGCATGAAGGCGCTGTTGCTGCTGTACATCCTCAAATATCACCTGTTCACCGATGACGCAGGCTATGACCTGATCGGCGCCTACGGCGGTCTCGTCTACGCGGTGCCGGTCATCGGCGGGCTGCTGGCGGACCGCTATCTGGGCATGCGCAAGGCGGTGGTGTTCGGCGGCGTGTTGCTGGTACTGGGCCATCTGGGCATGGCGTTCGAGGGCGAGCAGGCAAGGGTGGTCGACGGTGTCGTCGTGCGCGACGCAGCCGCGCTGCAGGTGTTCTACCTGTCTTTGGCGCTGATCATCATGGGTGTCGGCTTTCTGAAGCCGAACATTTCAACCATCGTCGGCAAGCTGTACCACGAGCATGATCCGCGCCGCGATTCCGGCTTCACGGTGTTCTACGCCGGCATCAACGTCGGTGCCCTGTTCGCCAGCCTGATCTGCGCCTTCCTCGGTGAGACCTACGGCTGGAAATACGGCTTTGGCGCTGCGGGCATCGGCATGATTGCAGGTCTGTGCATGTTTCTGTGGGGACAGAAGTATCTGCACGGACATGCCGAGCCCAACGATCCCGCGCTGCTGCGCGAGCGCGTCTGGGGGCTGCCGCGAGAATGGCTGATCTACCTTGGCGGGCTCGGTGGTGTGGCGCTGGTGTGGCAGCTGATCCAGCGCACCTGGACCGTTCATGGCGCGATGCATCTGATCGCGCTGGTGTTCGCGCTCTGGTTCGTATGGTTCCTGGTGCGCAAATGCACGCCGGCCGAGCGTGGTCAGATGCTCTCGCTGGTGG
>JBFFJL010000397.1:0-3876 GCA_041555955.1 Nevskiaceae bacterium | reverse complement strand
CGCAAGCCAGCGCGATGGCGCTGGAGGGCCTCGACCGCATCGCACACATCGTGCGTTCGATGAAGGAGTTCTCGCATCCCGGCCGGACCCGCACAAGCATCGACGTCAATCGCGCGATCCAGAACACCCTGACCATTGCCCGTAACGCCTATCGCTACGTCGCCGACGTGCATACCGAACTGGGCGAGCTGCCGCCGCTGTCGTGCTATCCCGGCGCCCTGAATCAGGCGTTACTCAATCTGATCGTCAACGCCGCGCAGGCGATCGGCGAAGCCGTCGCCGGTAGCCCGCGCCGCGGCCGCATCGATATCCGCACCCGCCTCGACGCTGAGTCCGTGGTGATCGAAATCCAGGACGACGGCATCGGCATGAGCGCCGAAGTGCGCGAACGAATCTTCGAGCCGTTCTTCACCACCAAGGCGATCGGCCAGGGGACCGGCCAGGGTTTAGCCATCACCCACGCCGTCATCGTCGATCAGCACTGCGGCCAGATCTCGGTGCGCGCCGCAGCCGGCGGCGGCACCGTCTTTGTTGTGCGCCTACCGCTGAACGCCACCGACACGCCGCAACCAGCAACCGCATGAATCAGGAGTCCGCCATGTCCGGGTCACAAGCTGCAACGATCCTCTGCGTCGACGACGAGCCACACGTCCTGTCCAGCCTCAAGCTGCATCTGATGCGGAAGTATCACGTGCTGACGGCAACCTCGGGGGCCGAAGGCATCCGCCTGCTGCGTGCCCATCCGGAGGTCGCGGTGGTGATGTCGGACATGCGCATGCCCGGCATGGACGGCGCGACTTTCCTGCACGCTGCTCGGTCGCTGGCCCCCGATACGCCGCGCCTGTTGCTGACCGGCCACGCCGACATCGATTCCGCCGTTGCCGCCGTCAACGACGGGCAGATTTTCCGCTTCCTGCTGAAGCCCTGCCCACCCGACACCGTTGCTGCAGCATTCGAGGCGGCATTACGCCAGCGACGGCTAATCGACGCCGAACGCGCATTGCTGGAACAGACCCTCACCGGCGCGATCCGCACGCTCAGCGACGTGCTGGCGATGACTCGGCCTGCAGCGTTCGGCAGCGCGGTGCGGATCAAGCAGCTGGCGCTGGAACTGGCGGCGCAGCTCCGGCCCGGCCCGTGGTGGGCGCTCGAAGTCGCGGCGATGCTGTTACCGCTGGGCAGCGTGGCCTTGCCGATCGAAGTCGCCGACCGTCTGCATGACGGCCACGCACCCAATGCTGCCGAGCGCGAAATGCTGGATCGCCTGCCGGGGGTGGCCGAAAGCATGCTCGCGGCGATTCCGCGGCTGGAACCGGTGCGCGCAATGCTGGCTGGGGTCGCCGGCAAACCGTCAGGCAATGCCGAAGTCGCCACGCTGGCAGACGACGAGATGATCCGCCTGGGAGTCGCGATCCTGCGCGTCGCACTGGATTTTGATGCCCTGGATCTTCAGGGCATTCCGGTCAACGCGGCGCGTGCCTCCCTGCATGCGCTGCCGGGGCGCTACAACGCCGATGTGCTCGCGGCGCTGGACGTGGTCCGTGCCGATACTGAATCGCACGGCGGTGTCCGTGAAGTTTCACCGTCCGCGCTGCGCGTGGGCATGGTCATCGCCAGCGACGTGCGCCTGGCCAGCGGGGTACTGCTGGTCGCGCGCGGATTCACGGTGACACCGGGGCTGATCGAACACATCCGCAATCTGCGCAGCGGCGCGCTTGCCGATCCGTTCAGGGTCTATATGGAGGCGCCGGCCAAGGCCGAGGCCTGACCCCGGCGTTCAGTCCAGCACCGGCGCGCTGCTGCGCGGCTGCCAGCGGTAGCGCGCCAGATCGACTCGCCCATCGACATTCGGCACACCTTCCGCGGCCAGGCGCCTCAGCTGCAGGAGATAGGTCTCGCCATCCCGCTCAAACGATGGCCGACCCTGGGCATTGATCACGCGATGCCAGGGCAGATCATGCCCGGCCGGCAGATGGCTCAACGCATACCCCGCCAGGCGCGGGCGTTTGGGGAATCCGGCTTGGGCGGCAACCTGACCATAGGTCGCCACCCGCCCGCGCGGGATACGGCGGACGACGGCCAGAATCAGCGCGCAGTCGTGGTCGCGGCTCATCCACAAATCCCGCCATGGCGGCGGGCCCGGCCTGCTTTCAGGCGGCGACGGACAACAGGTTGAACGACGGATCGCCGCTGCGGTTGCGTGCGCTCCAGTCCAGTCGCCAGGCGTTGGCTTCGAGGCGCGCGATCCAGGCCTGCGCCAGTGCATCGGCATAACCACGACCGAAGTGCGTCGGGGTGCGGCAATCGTCGACCCAGACCATGCAATGGTTGTCCGACCCGGCGCACAGGCGCAGCAGGTAGTCGCCGTTGTCGGCGCGGCTGACGAACAGCCCGCAAATGGCGTCGCCGCTGGCGGACGGTGCCGCGCGGGTCAGCAGGAAGCTCGCCAGCAAGGTCTCGTTGCCGGCAATCCATTCGCGCATCACCAAGTGCGAGGTCGCGGTGGGGAGGGTCGGGGACAGCGCAGGGATCGTGTTCATGTGAAGCTTTTCGGCCGCGCCGTGATCGATCTGAGGAGGTATTTATCGGCACCGTTTGTAGGAAAAGCGCCCGCGCGGTGTAAGCCATTATTCAAGTGCCAGGCCCGGCCGGCAAGCCGCCGCCCGCCTATACGGTCAGCAGGCCGTCGGCCACGCGCACAGCGAAGCCGCCAACCCGCACTGCCGTGACCACCGAACCGGCACGCTCCGCCGCCACATGCAGCTGGCTCGGCCGTCCCATTTCCAGACCCTGATGGATCATCCACTGCAGGCGCCCTTCGACGATCGGCGAATCGGTCGCCAGCGCGCCGGCCAGCGCTGCCGCCGCCGCACCCGTTGCTGGATCTTCAGCCAAACCCAGCGCTGGCGCGAACATACGCGCCCGCAGTTCGCCCTCATAACCGCGCGTATACACGTACAGCTCCTGCGCCCACTGACCCGCCAGTGCTTTGCGCCACGCCACCAGATCCAGATCGATCGACGCCAGCACTTCCGGCGCGCGCACCGGCACCAGCACGAACGGCAAACCGCAGGACACCGCGCGCGGTCGCTCGTCGTTGCTGCCCAGATCCTCAACCGACAGACCCAGCATCTGCGCCAGCACTTCATCCGGCGGCGCCGGGGCGAATTCAGGCAGCTGCGCCGCCGTCAGCTCGGCATAGGCCGGACGGCCCAGCGCGCGTCGCACCCGCACCGGCACCGGACCGATGCCTTCTTCCAGCACGAAGCGCTCGTCCGCGCCCTGCGGCGCAAAACCCAGCTCGGACAGCAGGCAGGCGCTGCCGATGGTGGGGTGTCCGGCAAAAGAAAGCTCGCGCGCCGGGGTGAAAATGCGCAGCCGCGACAGCGCGGTTTCGATCGTCGGGGTCTGGATGAACACCGTTTCCGACAGATTGAACTCGCGCGCGATCTGCTGCATCTGCGCGGTCGTCAGCGGATCGGCGTCGAACACCACCGCGAGTTGATTGCCGGCGAAGGCGTGCTCGGTGAATACGTCGAGCATGTGATAGCGCAGTTGCATGGATCGTCTTTCGCGGAATGTTTCGGACTATGGATTGTGCGCGGTCGCGCCGCGAACGCAAGTCCTGCTGTCGCAACCGCCACGGCATTTTCGCCCATCGTCGGCGATCTGCCGATATCTTTTTGCTAGCATGGGGCTCTGGCCGGCCATCCGATCAAGCCCCCTGGGCTTCAGCACGGAGGGTCCGGCACCGCCCGAGCAGACCCGGTCGCGAACGACTGCAGCGCCGTTTCCAATGCGCTTTCGCCGTTCGTCGATGCATCAGGAGCCCGACGCGATGGTCCCTCCGCAGCACCGCCGCACTCAGCACCCTGG
>JBFFJL010000396.1:0-3877 GCA_041555955.1 Nevskiaceae bacterium | reverse complement strand
TAGACTGAAATGAATAAATCGGGGTGAGAGGATTTGCCGCAGGTCCTGAGTGAAACGAAGGAAACCTCCGACGATCAAAATCGGGGTGAGAGGATTTGAACCTCCGACATCATGCTACCAAAGCATGCGCGCTAACCAGGCTGCGCTACACCCCGAATTGGCGATTCAATCTATGGCCGCAGGCCGCATTTGTCAATAAGTCAGTTTCAGCCGGCAGGTCTGGCGTCGCTGGTGTCTCAGGCCACACGCACGGTCTACATCTCCGGCGATGAAGTAGGCGCGCCGCGCGACAGCGGTCAGTATGGCTTTCGCCTGAACTATCTGGCGGACTGGCTCAATCACGGCACTGAACTGGCGTTTCACGCACTGCGCTATCACAGCCGTTTTCCGCTGCTCAGTGGCTATGCCGCCGACGCCAGCTGTACACGCACCGCCACGGCGCCCGGCTTTGCCGGGGCGTTCGCAGCCTGCCAGGGTTTCAACGCGTCGTTCAATCCGGTCGGCCGGGAACCCCTGCCCGTCGACACCCTGCAGCTCTTTCTGGAATACCCGGAAGACATCGACCTTTACGGCATCAGCTTCAACACCAATGTCGGCGACTGGGCGCTGTCCGGCGAGTGGGCCTACCGCCCGAACCAGCCCTTGCAGCTTTTGCAGTCCGATGTGCTGTTCACGCTGCTGGGTCCGGCGTTTCCGGCCGAGGACATTCCGATCGGCCTGGGCACGGTCAGCGATCCGGCGCTGCTGTCGCAGTTGCCGGGGAATCTCGCGCAACCGCTGCAGAGTCTGCAGGCCGCGCTGCAGGCGCAGCTTCCGACCGGCGCGACGTTCACCCTGCCGGGCGAGAACAACGCGGTGCCGGACTATCTGTCGCAGTATCGCGGCGTCAGCGTCGGGGCCGGCGACTACGTTCCCGGCTACGAACGTCAGCAGGTGTCACAGGTGACGATGACGGCACTGCGCACCTTTGCCGACAACCCGGTCGGTGCCGATCAGATCCTGTTTGTATTCGAGGTCGCTGCGCTCAAGGTTCATGACATGCCGGCACGCGGCAGGCTGTACTTCGAGGGTGCTGGCGACCGTACGCATCCGTCGGCGGGCGCGGATGGCACCGGCAGCGCCGACGGCCAGCCGGACCCGCGCCACATCAACCCGACGCAGATGACGCAGGGCTTTGCCGACGATCTGTCGTACGGTTACCGCAGCCTGGTTCGCATGACCTATCTCGATGTTCCTGGCATCACGCTCTATCCCACCTTCATCTGGCTGCACGACATCGGCGGCACTTCGCCGGCTCCGGTCTACAACTTTCTCGAAGGGCGGCGTGTGTTGATCGCCAATCTCACCGCCGAGTTCGAGTCCGACTGGACTGTGGGGCTGACCTATCAGATGTTCGCCGGCGGCGGCACGCGGCATCGCCTCAGCGACCGCGACAACATCTCGGCCTTCGTCGCCTACGTGTTCTGATCGACCGGGTTGATGGCTCGGCTCAAGGTGCGCGGTCCCAGGGCGTGCCGCCTGCGTAGTAGCGCAGCCGCTGCAGTAGGCTGATCGGTGCGGACGCGCTGGCCACGGCGGAATCGATCAGTGCGACGTCGTGTGCCGCAGTCGGCCGCTGGAGCGCGTCAACGATGCCGAAACTCTGCAGGCGCGCATCCACACGACCGCGCACGTCGTCATCCAGATTGCGATAGGCGTGCTGCAAGGTGTTGAGACAGCGCGCGCGGTACTGCACCGCAGGCAGATCGGCATAGTCGATGCCACCGTAGCAAGCTGAGAATCGGTGGCGAGCCCTGGCCACTGCGGCTGCATTGTCATGCAGGTACGGCAGGTATGCGCCCCCCAGATCGGCCAGCATCGGATCCCAGGCGCGATCGGAGAAATCCTCCAGCTCGGACGCCGGCCAGTCTTCCGCGCCGCTGCGCCACAGCCGCGTGACCCAGGCCCAGACGTTCGGCGCGCGCTCGGCCATCACCGCCGCCGGCCGGGGGTCCTGCGCATAGTGACGGAACATCGGTCCGAACCATGCGACATCAACCAGGCTCGGGCGATCGCCGAGCAGATAGCGGCGATCCGCCAGCAGCGTTTCCAGCCAGCCGAGCGCCTGCGGATACAGTGCGGCGATCGCATCGAAGTTGCTGCGGCGAACACCGTCGCCGCGCAGGAAGATGCGCTGCTGGCGTTTGCGGAAATACAGGCCCATGGCCCAGGCCGGATGCGGCGTGCCCTGCGACAGCTCGGCGCCGAGGCGTGACCCCAGATAGCGGGCGTTGTCCGGCCACGCCCAGCGCCAGAACATCGCCGGTCGCCATTGCCATTCGTCGCAGTAGTCCTCGATCAGCGCGGACAGGAACGCGCGATACGGATCATCCGGGATCAGTCGTCGTTGCGGGTGCGCCGCGTCGAGCCAGCGCAGCAGCGGCGTGGTGTCGTTGAGCCACAGGCCGTCGTCGCGCCGCAGCGCGGGGACCTTCATCCAGCCGGTGTTCGGCAGCACCTCGCGCAACAGGATGTCCGGCGTGATGGGCACGCGGGCATAGTCGATGCGCTTGGCGCGCAGAGCGCCTTCCAGCTTGCCGCTGAAGTACGAGACGTCCGACAGGTACATCCGATACAGCGGCGCAGTTGGGGTCATGATGGCTATCCGTGCGTGTCCAGGCAGACGTGGAGTCCCTTGCGGCGCAGCCGTGGTCCCGGATCGAAGCGCGTCACTCCGGCCGCGCCCTGCGTCTCCAGCCAGCTGTCGATAGCCGCGCGCTGTTCCGGTGTGCGGCTGCGATAGTCGTCGATGATGCGCTGCTTCATCCACAAGGTATACGGCATCGCCTGGCGCTGGTAACCGCCTGCGCCCATCGGAAACGTGATCGGACCCAGCGCACGCGGCAGCCGTGACCGTTGCGGCGACAGCTTTGGAATGAACTTCAGCACTTCGTCACGGATGCCGTCGAGCATCGGATAGAACTCCCTGAACATGGCATCGAAGACCGGGTGCAGCGTGTCGGGAATCGCGTCGTCGGCCAGAAAATCGCCCAGGGGTTCCGGCGGCGGCGCATTCATGCGCTCGACCCAGGCTTGCAGCTGCGGTCGCGGGTCGATCAGCGTGCGCTTGGGCATCGGGTCCCGGTTCAGATGCCCGTACATCGGTCCCAGCAGAGCGAAATCGGCGATCGACGGACGCGCACCGAACAGATACGGCAGACGCGCGAAATGCGCTTCGAGCACGTCCAGCATGTCTTCGGTCCAGCGCTCCATTACCGCGTACTGTTCCGGCACCACGCCGACCGACGGCAGATAGCCGCGCAGGGTGCCGGCGACATACGCGGCAATACGCTTCTGCATGAACTTTGGGAAACCCGGCAGCAAGGCACGCCCGGCGTCATGCTCAAACAGCGCATAGTTTTCCGGATAGACCCAGCGGTAATGCATCGCCGGCGGAATCCACCATTCGTCGGCCCAAAGCTCCAGAAGTTGCGCCGCGAACGCCTGGCGCGGAGTCGGCGGCAGGACCGGGTTGTCCGGAAAGCGCTGCTCCAGCACATCGCAGATGTGTTTGGTGTCCTGCAGCCATTCGCCTTCGGGTGTCACCACGACCGGCATCACCGTGGCGCCGGTCTTCTGCGGAATCCGGCGCATCAGGGTCAGTGCATCCACTTCACGATCTTCAAACGGCACCTTCTTGTAGAGCAGATAAGCGCGCGTCTTGCCGCTGAAGAACGACAGGTGCCAGCCGTAGAGGATGTAAGGTTTGCTCAAGTTCGGCTCCAGTAGCGCGCAGGCGCGGCATCCACTTCTAAAGTTTACAGTATGTAAATTATACTGGACCACAGTGAATCTCAATCCCCACAGGCCGTAAGCTCTGTGCCACCCCCGATCGCTG
>JBFFJL010000395.1:0-3882 GCA_041555955.1 Nevskiaceae bacterium | reverse complement strand
TGGTGTAGCTCGCCGCCGGCGAGACCAGATACAGCACGGCGCCGGCCATTTCGTCCGGATGCGCGACGCGGTCCATCGGCACGTGGCTGCCCATCAGCTTCATCATCTGCGGGTTGTGCACCAGCGCCGAGGCGAATTTGGTGTCGGTGATGCCCGGCAGCAGCGCGTTGACGCGGATGCCGTCCTTGGCGTGCTCCTTGGCGAAGGCCTGCGTCATCGAGATCACCGCGGCCTTGGTGATCGAGTAGATGCCCTGGTAGGGGCCGGGAATCATGCCGTTGACTGACGCCGTGTTGACGATGCTGCCGCCGCCGTTCTTCAGCATCAATTTGACGCCCTTGGCCGACATGAAGAAATAGCCGCGGATATTGACGTCAACGGTCTTCTGGAACGCGCCCAGATCGGTATCGGCGATCGGCCCGAAATAGGGGTTGGAGGCGGCGTTGTTGATCAGGATGTCGAGCCGGCCATGGGTCTGCTCGATGTGCGCGAACACCGCGTCAATCTGATCCATCTCGCCGATATGGCAGGCGAAGGCTTCGGCCTTGCCGCCGGCAGCGCGGATCTCGCTGGCGACACGCTCGCAGCCGTCGATCTTGCGGCTGGAGACGATCACGCTGGCGCCGGCGGCGGCCAGGGTCCTGGCGATCGATTCGCCGATGCCGCGACTGGCCCCGGTGACCAGCGCGATCTTGCCACTGAGGTCGAACAAGGCTTGAGGGGAAAGGCTGGCGCTCACAAGGATCTCCGGTCGCAGATGGGATAGGAATTGCCGGTCTGACAGCAGGCTTGCGGCAGCCTAGGCGGGCCACTAGGATCAGTCCAATGAATAATGTGAATCCCAATGAATAATTCAGGCGCATAGCAAATGCATCTGCACCGGATCGACCTGAACCTGCTGGTAGTGCTCGACGCCATCTTTTCCGAGGGCGGAGTGACCAAGGCCGGAGACAAGCTGCATCTGACCCAGCCGGCGATCAGCCACGCGTTGGCGCGGTTGCGTGAGCTGTTCGATGACCCGCTGTTCGTGCGCGAGGGTCGCGCGATGGTGCCGACGCCGCTGGCGCGGTCGCTGGAACAACCGATCCGGCGCACCTTGCGTGCGCTGGAAGTGACCCTGAACGAAGTGCAGCAGTTCGACCCCGCCAGCACCCAGCGGCACTTCAGCGTTGCGGTACGCGACGTGCTGGAGGCGACCGTGCTGCCGCCGTTGCTGGCGCGCGTGGCTGCCGCCGCGCCGTCGATCGACATCAGCGCAATCCGCGCCGACCGCCGTACGCTGGAAACCGAGCTGGCGGCTGGCACCCTGGATGCGGCGCTGGACGTGCTGCTGCCGTTGTCGGATGAGATCCGGCATCAGCGTATTTCCAGCGACCGTCAGGTGGTGGTGCTGCGCCGCGACCATCCGCTGTTACAGGAAACCTTCGATCTGGCGGCCTACCTGCGTCAGCATCACGTGCTGGTCAGCTCACGCCGTAGCGGGCCGGCGATGGAGGATGTCGAGCTGAACCGTCATGGACTGAAGCGCCGCATCCGTCTGCGCTGTCAGCACTATTTCGCGGCCTGCCGCGTCGTCAGTCAGACCGATCTGCTGCTGACGATGCCGGCGCACTACGCCGAGCTGGCCAATCAGCAGTTCGGCAACGTGGTGCTGCCGTTCCCGATGGAAATGCCATCGCTCGACGTCTATCTGTATTGGCACACCAGTGTCGACAAGGAGCCCGCGAGTCGCTGGTTGCGTGAGCAATTGATCGCGACACTGGTTCCCGAGGTCGGCTAGCCCCAACGCAACGGGGCGCCGCCTGGCGGCGACACCCTATGTCTTTGACCCGCCGCGCTCAGTGCGTCAGCGCAGCCTGCTGTTGCGGCAGGTTCTTCGGCATGAATTCGATATACGGCGTGGTCACGGCCTGCCCCGGTGCCGCGGCGGTGGGGGCCGCGATGCCGGCGGGGCCGAGGCTGCGGATGTAGGCATAGACCGCCAGCAGATCGTCGTCGCTCATGTCGCGCAGCGCGAACCACGGCATCGGCGGTCGCATCGGCTGGCGTGCACGGCTCAGCCAGGCGTCGGCGTCCAACTGCGACATGCTCAGGCGCAGGTTGGCGGCATAGCTGGTGCCCCACGGTCCCTGGAAGCCGACATTGGCGCCGGTCAGTCGCTCAGCTTCGGGAATGTCGCCGGCGCGCTCGGCGTAGCCCGGCGTGTGGCAGTCGTTACAGCCGCTGATCGCGACCACGTAACGGCCGCGTGCGACCGTTTCGGCATCCGTGTGCAGCGGCGCGGCCTGCGCGCCGGTGGCGAGCGCCGATGCGCTGAGGCCGAGGACGCCAAGCAAGGTGCGGAATTGGGTTTTCATCACAGTCTCCAGAAAGGGGAAATTCGATCCGCAGCCACGATAGGTCGGCCCCTTTTCCTCGGTTGCTAAAACATCGCTAGCCGATTGCTAAATTGTTGCTAAGCCCGACGCAACGCGTGATCCGGTTCTCAGTCACAGCCGGCGCGAGGCCTGCGGACTTGCCCGACGCCGCGTGCCTGACGATGATGGCCGCGCATCTCAGGGAGCACGCGATGGATCCGTTGATACTGCTGGGCAAGGGCGAAACGCCGCAGATGTTGCTGGGCCGCTATGCCAATCGTCATGGCTTGGTCGCGGGCGCCACCGGCACCGGCAAGACCATCACCTTGCAGATCCTCGCGGAAGGTTTTTCCGAGATGGGGGTGCCGGTGTTCGCGGCCGACATCAAGGGCGATCTGGCCGGCATCTCGCAGCCGGGCGAGTTCAAGCCGAAGCTGGCCGAGCGCGCCGCGTCAGTCGGCGTCGAGGGCTACGCGCCAGCGGCATGTCCGACGGTGTTCTGGGACGTGTTCGGGGTATCGGGCCATCCAGTGCGCGCGACCGTGTCCGACATGGGGCCGGTCCTGCTGTCGCGTCTGCTCGACCTTTCCGATGTGCAGGAGGCCGTGCTGTCGCTGGTGTTCAAGTACGCCGACGATCAGGGGCTGCTGCTGCTGGATCTGAAGGATCTGCGCGCGACGCTGAATCACGTGGCCGACAACGCCAAGGCCCTGGGTTCCGAATATGGTCTGGTCAGCAAGGCCTCGGTCGGCGCGATCCAGCGTGCGCTGATCCAGCTGGAGCAGGAAGGCGCCGAGGCCTTTTTCGGCGAACCGGCGCTGGACCTCAACGAGTTCATGCGCACTGACCTGACCGGGCGCGGCATCGTCAACGTGCTGGCCGCCGATCAGCTGTATCTGCGTCCGCGGGTCTACGCGACGTTTCTGCTGTGGCTGCTGTCGGAGCTGTTCGAGAACCTGCCGGAGCAGGGCGACGCGGATCGGCCGCGGCTGGTGTTCTTCTTTGACGAGGCGCATCTACTGTTCCGCGACGCGCCCAAGGCACTGGTCGAAAAAGTCGAGCAGGTGGTGCGACTGATCCGTTCCAAGGGCGTTGGCGTCTATTTCGTCACGCAGAATCCGCTGGACCTGCCCGACGCCGTGCTGGGCCAGCTCGGCAACCGCGTGCAGCATGCGCTGCGTGCGTTCACGCCGCGCGATCAGAAAGCCGTGCGCGCCGCGGCCGAGACCTTCCGCGCCAATCCCGCGTTCAGCGTCGAGCAGGCGATCACCGAGCTCGGCGTCGGTGAGGCGCTGGTGTCGACCCTGCAGGACAAGGGCGTTCCCAGCGTGGTCGAGCGCACCAGGATCCGGCCACCGAAATCGCGCATGGGCACGATCACGCCGGAGGAGCGCAAGACCACGATGTCGCGCAGTCCGGTGTCGGGTCGCTACGACGCCGTGGTTGATCGCGAGTCGGCTTACGAAAAGCTGGCGGCCCGCTCCGCCCAGACCGCTGAGGCAGCGAATTCGCCGCCGGCAGCAGC
>JBFFJL010000394.1:0-3898 GCA_041555955.1 Nevskiaceae bacterium | reverse complement strand
CTTAGCCATGTGCTGGTCAGCGAGCCTTTCGAGTCGGAGCGACGATTCTTCTATCCCACGCGCAAGTCGACGATCCTTGACATCAAGGGCCGTGCGGCGGACGCCAGCACCGCGGAAGTGACGCTCGCCGAGATTCCGTTCGTCAGATTGCGCCGGCATGTCGATCCCAAAGTACTGAAGAACAGCGAAGCTGGCTATCGCACACTCGTGCGCGGCGCGGAAAAGTCCCTGAGCGAAGGCCTGCTGGAGATTCACTTCGTCCGACGCACGAGGGCGAATGGGGCATCGGAGAAGCGGATCTCGATATTCTGCGGTGGCGTCGAAGTTCATCTTGAACACGCCCACGCGGCGGTGTACTGCTATTTCGCGGAGCGTGCGGCAAACGGACTTCCGCCTATTCCCTATCTGGAGATCGATCTTCGCACGGACCTGATGCGGCAGACGGGTCGCTGCTTCACTGAACTTGATGCGTCGTACGAAGCACTCGAACGCAGGGTCAAACAGCTGGAGCCCAAGGCCGATAGCCCCCAGGCAAAGCGCGATCCGTCGATCCTGCGGACTGCCGAGGTTCGCAAGCGCAAGTTTCTTGAGCAGTCAAACTCGAAGATTCGCAAGGCGCTCGTCGAAACGCTGGAGGGGGCGGCGACCCTGTATGAGATCCACCGGTCGAAGTTGCCCAATGGCGCCTCCGCATACGGACTGCGCTTGCCGGCCCGGAACGTCCGCCTGATCGACGACGTCGATCCGATGGCGGGGCGTGCGTAGGCCCATCGGGAGTCCATCACATGTCGACTTACTTCGTTTCGCGCCATCCGGGCGCCGTGGACTGGGCGGCCTCGCAGGGCTTCTCGGCTGCGCGGGTGATTTCGCACCTTGATCCAGCCGTCGTCTGTCCCGGCGACACGGTCCTCGGCACCTTGCCTGTTCATCTGGCAGCACAGGTCTGTGAGCGTGGCGGACGCTACTACAACCTCTCGCTCGATCTGCCACAGGCATGGCGCGGACGCGAACTAAGCGCGGAGGAGCTTCTGGCGTGTCGTGCCCGGCTGGAGCGCTACGAGGTTCGCGCCGTGGACGATGACGGCAGTACGCCGCTCCGCGAGCGCTGACGCGGTACTTGACCGATGGCCACCTGCCTGACGATCCAGCAGCTGGTCGGCGCCGCGGAGCGACTCCGTGCGCGCAATGTCATGCAGGAGCGCGCGGTGGACTGGCTCGGCGTCATGGAGTCGGCGCGTGATCGCTTGCTGGTGCAGCCCTTTCGTGCCGATACCCTGCATGCGTATCGACGGGTGAAGGAGGGCAAGACGCGCATCATCGCTCTGGTCGAGCCGGCGGAACGCCTGATCGAAGAGGCCATCCTGCCGGTGCTGCAGCGCACGCTTGTGCCGGAGCAGCATCCCTCCCATGCACGCCTATGTGCCGGGTCGGTCGACATGGACCGCTGCTCACGCCCTGTGCGACGCGCTGGCATCCGGTCGGCATCACATCCGACAGATCGATGTCTCGGCCTATTTCGACAGCATCGAGCGCAGCGTGCTTGCGCCGCTGGTCACGCGCCGCATCGGCGCGGTTCTCGCCGACATCGTCATGCGCCTGATGGCCGCGCCGTATTGCATCGACGGCCGGCGCATCGAGCGTGCGCTGGGGATTCCGCAGGGTCGGGCGCTGTCGCCCCCTCTGGCCAATCTGTATCTCGCGGCGGTGGACACGGCGATGCAATTGCCCGACGTCACCTACCTGCGTTATGGCGACGATATCCTCATTGCGGCGCCGGACGCCCTGCAGGCCGACCGTGCCGAGCGGCGTTTGATGAATCTTTTGGCCGTGCTGAAACTCAATGCCAATGCGGAAAAGGCACGCAGGCTGCAGTTCAGGGATGATCCGGTCGAGTATCTGGGGCACCTGGTCAGCGCGGATGGCATCTACGAGCGCGTGTCCGGTGAGCGGGTACGGCGCATCGTCGGCGGAAAGGCTGAGCAGCGCGCATCCCAGAGTGCGACCTCACAGCCCAACCGCCGCCACCGCACGCTTTACCTGACTGAGCATTCCACATACCTGCACGTGCAGGACAGCCAGATCGTCATTCGCCGCGGCAGCGAGGAACTGCGCAGGATTCCGCTGCGCAGCGTGGATCGCGTGCTCGTCATGGCCGGGGCCGCGATGTCGTCGGGTCTGCTCAGCGCGCTGGTGTCGCGCCAGATCCCGATGCAGATCTTTGTCGGCCGCGGCAAGGCCTATGGCAGTCTCGTCTCGGGTGGACTGCCCAATCCGTTGCGGCTGCGGGCCCAGTACGACTTGTGCAGCGCGGGCGCGCGGCGGCTTGTGCTCGGGCGCCAGGTCATCGCATCCAAGCTGGCGGCGATGCTGCGCCGCCTGCGCCCGGTCAAGGCCGCTCAGGAACAGCGGTTGAAGATCGAGCAACTGCAGGCCGCCGTTGCCGCCGCCAAGGACTTTGATGCCCTGCGCGGTGGGGAGGGCATGTCCTCCCGCATCTATTACGAAGGATTTGCGCTCCGGATCCGGGTGCCGGAGTTCGCGTTCAAGGAACGCAGTCGCAAACCGCCGAAAGACCCGATCAACAGCCTGTTGTCGTTCTCGTACTCTCTGCTGTTCTCCGAAATGCTGACCGCGCTGCTGGTCTGCGGCCTTGATCCGCATCCCGGACTGGTCCACGAACTGCGGCCACAGCATCCCGCACTGGTCAGTGACCTGATCGAGCCTTATCGCATCCTGGTGGCCGATACCTTTGTGCTGACGCTGGTGAACACGCAGCAGGTGAGTGCGGCGGGATTCGCGTCGCAGGCGGACAAGGGCATCTACATGACCCAGGAAACGCGTAAGGACGTGCTGACCGCATTCGAGCATTTCATGACGCGGCCGCTGGGGGGAGCCAAAGGTAATCTCACTCCCCGACAGTTGATCGACGCCGCGGCGCAGGCGTATCTGAGCGTGGTCCTGGGGGAGGCGGACGATCTCGTGCTGCCGCTGGGCTCGACGGATACGATTCATGAATCCGGCGACGCCGAGGCGCCGATGCGGGACGGAGTGAATCCATGACTGGCGGAACGCTGCTCTGCGTGATTATCTATGACGTGCCGGACGACCGTCGGCGCACCCGCCTGTTCAAGCTGCTCAAACAGTACGGCGCCCCCGCGCAGCTCAGTGCATTCGAGGCGCGCCTGGCGGCGCACGAACGCAAGCAGCTTGTCCGCGAGGCCAGCAAGCTGATCGACCCGAAGCTGGATCGGTTCACCTTGTATCCGGTCGGCAGCGAGCAGGAACGCGGCATCCTGCACGTTGGCCAGTCCCGGCCCGATGTGGGCGCGGTGGGCTTCTACCTGGTGTGACCGGGGCCCGAAATGCCCTGCCATCGCCTCCGCAAAACTGTCGGAAACCGGCAGGCCCGTGAAACCCATTGAAATTAAAGATGAATATCAAGGTCAGACCGAAGATTTTTACGCCTGCGCGGACACGTTCAGGAGACCCCGTGATTTTCAGGCAGAAAACCATCGTGACAACAAGGGTCTGCGCGGGGTACAGTCTTGGCCGCTATTCGGTGAGAACCGATTGAGACGCCGAGAACCGGTCACGTTCCTCGACCATCCACGCCGTCTTGGCCGCTATTCGGTGAGAACCGATTGAGATGCGCTGATCACGTCCCCCCGCTCGCGGAGATACTTGTCTTGGCCGCTATTCGGTGAGAACCGATTGAGACACGATGTTCGCGATCAGAATGAGCTTCATCATGGTCCGACGCTATTCGGTGAGAGCCGATAGCGGCCACGGTCGAACAAGCAACCCTGCCTGCGTGGCTCTGTGGATTGCATGGCGCGCTATCCGCGTGCGCTGGGGTGTGCCTGCGTCCGCGCTCGCTGCGCTTGAAATTCAGATTCCG
>JBFFJL010000393.1:0-3899 GCA_041555955.1 Nevskiaceae bacterium | reverse complement strand
GGACATCCCCCGGCTGATCTTGGAGAAGAACCTCTACGGTCTGGACATCGATGATCGTGCCGCCCAGCTCGCGGGCTTTGCCTTGTTGATGAAGGCGCGGGCGGATGATCGACGATTGTTTGGGCAGCCGGTGATGTTGAATGTGCTGGCGTTGCAGGAGGCGAAGGAAGGCAGTGCGGCGGAACTGCACAGTGCGCTGAGCGCGCCGCAGATTGACGCTTCGACGGTCAGCCAGCTTGTTGAGTCCTTCGAGCAGGCCAAGACCTTTGGGTCGCTGATTCAGGTTTCCGATGAGCTGGCGAGCGCTTTGCCGGGCTTGCGGCGGGAGTTGGAAGCCGTGCGCGATGGCGGTGACATGCTGGGGCGCGATGCGGCGGAGACGCTGCTGCGGCTGGTAGTACAGGCGGAAGTGCTGGCCAGGAGGTTTGATGCGGTGGTGGCGAATCCACCATATATGGGCGGCAAGGGCATGAATGCCGCCCTGAAAACCTGGGCCAAGAAGACCTTCCCGGCCAGCAAGTCAGACCTGTTCGCAATGTTCATCGAACGCGGATTCGGCTGGTGTAAACCCGCTGGCTTCAACAGTATGGTGACGATGCAAAGCTGGATGTTTCTGTCCAGCTATGAGGAAATGCGGACAAAGCTGCTCGAAGATCGGACACTGTCTTGCATGGTGCACATGGGCAACGGCGTCATGGGCATCGCCTTTGGTACCGCAGCAACTGTCTTGATGAACCGGCACATCGATGGCTTCGACGGCAGCTTCAGCTACTGTGAAAATGATGACCTCAACGAGGCGGGGGTTCCGGAGCAATTCCCGGTGCCGAACGAACGCTTAAAGACCGCTAAACCGGATGATTTCAATAAGATTCCGGGAAGCCCGGTGGCTTATTGGGCGCCGGAATCCTGTCGTAGCGCGTTTTCTCAATTTCCTCCACTTCAGCAGGTGGCTGAACCAAAGCAGGGCTTAGCAACTACGGAAAATGCAAAGTACGTAAGGCTTTGGCATGAAGTTTCGCTAAATTCTATTAACTTTAAATGTGAATCAACAGAGGATGCTGCGTCTTCCGGTTATAAGTGGTTCCCGTACAACAAAGGTGGCGCATATCGTAAGTGGTATGGGAACCAGCTTCATATAGTTAACTGGAAGAATGACGGGGAAGAAATTAAGTCCGACATCCTCAGAAAGTACCCCTACCTCAAAACCCCAGATTTTGTTGCAAAAAATACAGACTCGTACTTTCGGCAGTCAGTAAGCTGGTCATTTGTCAGTTCAGCATATTTCGGGGTGCGACGCTATCAAGGCGGCTTTATTTTCGATGTCGCTGGTTCATCAATATTTGCGGATGCAGAAACACTTGATTCGGTGACCGCATACCTATGCAGTGATGTTGCCCCATTGCTAATGAAGATTATGAATCCCACTTTGAACTTCCAAGTCGGGAATGTTTCTAATCTGCCTTACAGGCAATCAAAAAGAGCTGTTGAAATCGCAAATGAATGCATATCAATTGCCAAAAAAGATTGGGATGCTTATGAAATCTCCTGGGGGTTTACGAGAAACTCATTAGTACAGTTGCCAGGAACGTTGTATGGAGCCTATCAGTCATACTCTGATAGCGGCCGCCGAGCTGTCAGTGAAATGGCCAAGCTGGAGTCCGAAAACAATGCTCTACAGGCTGACCTATACGGAGTGACGGATGCTGTCGAGTTGATTAAAAGCACCCCAGTAACGCTTTTGGCAAATCTAGAGTATCGATATGAAGGCGATGACACTTCAAGTGACTGCGAAAATCGCCATCTGTACGATTCAAGCAGAGAGTTGGTCAGCTACGGAATCGGCTGCATGATGGGCCGCTACAGCCTCGACGCCCCGGGGCTGATCTATGCCCACGCCAGCAACGAAGGCTTCGACCTCAGCCGCTACGAAACCTTCCCGGCCGACGACGACGGCATTGTCCCCATCACCGACGAAGCCTGGTTCGACGATGACGGCGCCAACCGCATTCGCGAATTCGTCCGCGTCGTCTGGGGCGAAGACACCGAGGCCGAAAACATGGCCTGGCTCGCCGAATCCCTCGGCAGCAAAGCCAGCGAATCCGCCGACGACACCATCCGCCGCTACCTCAGCAAGGGCTTCTACAAAGACCACCTGCAAACCTACAAAAAGCGGCCCATCTACTGGCTGTTCAGCTCCGGTAAAAACAAAGCCTTCGAAGCCCTCGTGTACCTGCACCGCTACAACGCCGGCACACTCTCCCGCATGCGCATGGAATACGTCGTCCCCCTCCAATCCCGCATGCAAGCCCGCATCGACAGCCTCGAACTGGACATCCACGTCGCCACCTCCAGCATGGAGGCCAAACGCCTGCAAAAACAACGCGACAAACTCACCAAACAACTCGACGAACTCCGCCGCTACGACGAAAACCTCCGCCATTACGCCGACCAACGCATCAGCCTCGATCTCGACGATGGTGTCAAGGTCAACTACGGCAAGTTCGGGGATCTGCTGGCCGAGGTGAAGGCGGTGACAGGCGGCGCCTCGGATGAGTAGCCGATGATCAGTCACGCATCTCAGTTGCTCGCTGAGTTCATTGCCAGAGAGCGAAAGGCGTTGGAGGGAGTGGCGATCCCCCATATGCCGACGCTCGGCGAGGCGTATGAAGCTATCGCGGCACAGGGAATTGATCAGCAGTTCGTGATCCCGGAGGCCCTCGATCTGAAGGTTGTCAGCGGCTTTGTCACCGTCGGTGGAAAGCAACTGCCGAATCAGATCGATTGCATGCTCGTTGAAGGTGGCGGCCAGCGGATCGGTCTTACTGACAACTACATTTACCCCATAGAGCGGGTGCTTTGCCTCGTTGAAGTCAAGAAGACTCTAAGCAGGGCGGATTTGGCCGATGCGATGCATCACCTGGGATCGATCAAGCAGGCCGCCTCTGAGCGTCTCGGCGAACTACTGGATCGCGATGAGTTCACCGCAGACATTTCCGTGCTTCGACACCACTTCGCGCAGATCTCCGGCCATGCGGCACCGGAGAGCCTCGTGGACCGCCTGGGGCAGCCAATCGAACGCGGCATTCTGTTTCATTCGCTGCTGGCAGAGCACTTTACGCCGGCGACTGTCATTCTTGGATTCGATGGATATGAGACGGAGGCGGGTTTGCGTGGAGCTTTTGTCGGCATCCTTGAAGACCATGTAGGTCCCGGCAAGGGATTCGGTATACCAAGTCTTCCCTCATTGGTGCTGGCCAGCAATTTCAGTCTGGTCAAGTGCAACGGTCTGCCGTACATCTGCAAGTGGAGTGATAACGATTGGGTGGCTGTGGCATCAGTTCGCGAGAATCCAGCACGCGTTCTTTTGGAGGTTCTCTGGACCAGGATTGGCCAGTACTACGGAGTGCAGATGCCGTGGAACGACGGACTGGAGATGGAGAACCTGAGCCCGTTGCTGTTGGCCGTAGCCATGCAGCAGGACGGGGCTGCGGGTTGGAAGTATGAATCTGTGGAGCCTAAGGAGGCTGTTTTACGCGATCGTCCGGCGATGGAGTGGGAGCCGGCGCGACTGAGTGCGTCGGCGGTGACGCTTTTCGGGCTGCTCATGGCCCGTGGTGGATGGGTCGATACTGGCGATGAGGACTTGAGCGCCTATCTGCTGCACAAGCATCAGCGGTCCCTGGATCAGATCTGCTCCGAACTGATCGGGACTGGCCACTTCATGCGCGAAGGTCGATACATGCGGCCCATTCACACGCATTCGATTCTGCTCGAACTGGACGATGGCACTGGCCATATTGCATACGATCAGGCGAAGTTTGATGAGTGGTGCGAGAAGCACGACCAAGCTCGGCACTACGTCAGCCTGATTTTTCTTGAGGGTGAGTCGGCTTCCTAGT
>JBFFJL010000392.1:0-3900 GCA_041555955.1 Nevskiaceae bacterium | reverse complement strand
GCTCGTCCAGCGGCTGGAGCAGCTCCCGGTGGTCGACTTTCAGGAGCCACATGCGCGCCGCCTATTCGCGACCGCTCAGCTTGCGGAAGCTGCGGCGCTGGTAGAGACCGATGCAGGTGATGATCACGCTCGCCACCAGCAGCGCGGTCAGCGTGCACAGGGTGATCGCCCGTCCGATCAGCTTGGCGCGCAGCGACAAGGTGCGCAGCTGGACTTCCAGTCTCTTTGCGGCCTCACCCTCGGCGGCAGCCGCACGGCGCAGTTCCAGCGTGCGCGCACGATCGACCACACGAGCGAGTCGATTGGCCAGTACCCCGAGAATTGCGCCAACACCGGTCAGTAGAAATACCGGCGCCACCGCCAGCTGGATCACATGCGCAATCGAACCCACGCCCTCGGCCACCGGCGATGCCAGAAGACTCACGAATCAGGTCCCGTCGACAAGGGTGGTTCACGCCCCAGCATCTGATCGTCATGCGCCAGTGGATCCTCAATCGGCTCCAGGTGTGTCAGCACGCTGACCGGTGCCATTTGTTCGCTGATCCGTGATTCGACCTGCTCGACGAAATCATGCCCCTGCTGCACGGTCCATGCGCCAGGCACCAGCACATGAAACGAGACGAAGTGCAGCGCGCCGGAACGCCGCGTGCGGATGGCGTGAAAGTCGATCCCACTGCCGCGGAACTCGTCGAGAATGCGGTTCAGTTCGGCACGCTCGGTGTCAGGCCAGGCCGCGTCCATCAGGCCCTGCGCCGATTCGCGCAGCAACCTCACGCTGGTCCAGAGAATGTTGATCGCTACGGCAAAGGCCAGCAGCGGATCCAGAATCAGCCATCCGGTCGCCCCGACCAGCGCAACGCCGATGATGACGCCCGCCGAGGTCCAGACGTCGGTCATCAGATGATGCGCGTCCGCCTTCAGGGTCAGCGAGCGATGCCGCTTCGACGCCCGCAGCATCGCAGCGGCAACGCCCCAGTTGATGCCCGCAGCCACAGCGCAGATCGCCAGCCCGATGCTGGTCTGTTCCAGCGGCTGCGGCGCCAGCAGTCGCGGCCACGCTGCCCAGGCGATCGACAATGCGGCTACCGCAATCATGGCGCCTTCAAAAGCCCCGGCAAAATATTCGGCTTTGCCGTGCCCATAGCTATGGTCGATGTCCGCTGGACGCGCGGCGACACGCAACAACCACAGTGCCATCATCGCAGCGCTGAGATTGACAATGCTTTCCATCGCGTCCGACAACAAGCCAACCGATCCGGTTATCCCCCAGGCGCCGAACTTCAGTGCCATCGTCGCTAGTGCGGCGGCAATGGACATTCGCGCATAACGCGACGGGGTATCGGATCGATTCATCAAGAATGCGAGCGCGGCGTCAAGACACCATCTGCGCGCGGGCGATTTCGGCCTCGATGGTTTCCAGATCCGGAATCAGCGCCTGCTGGCTGGCAATACGGACGCGCGACAGGACCAGATCGTCGCGGTCGGTTTCGCGCAAGGGGATCGATTCGAGTGCAGCGCGGTTCAAGGTCACCAGATGCGGATAGCCCTGAGACAATACGGCCAGATTACCCGATGGCAAATGACGTCCTGGCGAATGCAGAACGACGATACGCTGGCGACGCGCGTCACCAGCAGTCGCTGCCCCGGCCAGCTGTTCGAAACACAGCACCGGAATTTGCCGGCTGTTCCAGGCGCAGGTTCCGCGCAACCATGGCGGCGTCTTCAGCGATGGCACCAGCGCATCGTTGCCAAGGACTTCCGCGACCGCGGCGTTGGGCAGCAACAGGTGATCGCCATCGATCGCAATCAGTGCCGCGTAGATCTGTTCACGAGTCACGCGGTGGCTCCGGCAATCACTTCACGCAACTGTTCTAGCAACTGATCTTCCTGGAAGGGCTTGATCAGATAACGCTCCACACCGATCGCAGCTGCATGTTCACGATGCTTCTCGCCCGATCGCGAGGTAATCATGATGATCGGGGTACGGGCGATCATTGCGGTATTGCGAACAAACGTCGCGACCTCGAAACCATTGGCGCGCGGCATCTCGATATCGAGAAGTATTGCCTGCGGCCGCTCGGTCTGCAGCTGCGCCATCGCATCAAGACCATCCTTGGCGGTGATCACGTCGTATCCGTGCTTGAGCAACAGTCGCTCAGTGACGCGACGGATTGTGATGGAATCGTCGACGACCATGATCAGCTCGCGCTTCGCCTCGTGGGTCTGCGCAGCCCCAGATACCTGCGGCGCCGCCTGCATGCGCAGGATTCGGCGTGCGTGATCCTGCACCAGCGCCGGCACATCGAGAATCAGCACGACGCGGCCATCGGCAAGAATCGTGGCACCGCTGATACCGGGAATCGCACTGATCTGCGGTCCAACCGCCTTGGACACGATTTCACGGCTGCCAACCAGAGTGTCCACAACGACAGCAACGCGTCGCTGTTCACCGCCAAAACTCTCCGGCATACGCACCAGAATCGCGTGCAGCGTCTTCTGATCACTGCCGGATTCGCGCGGCACACCGACCAGATCGGCCAAGTGCATCAGTCGATAATTCTGCCCGCCATATTCGAGGCCGGGGCCGTCGTCCGCCAGCAGCGCATCCAGCTGATCGCGGGCAAAACGCGTTATTCCCATGATGCTCGGCAGCGGGATTGCGTAGGACTCATGCCCGGCACCGACCAGCAACGACTGCGAAATCGCCAGTGTCAGCGGCAGGCGCACGGTGAAGCGTGCACCGCGCCCCCACTCGGACGCCAGTTCGAGCGTGCCGCCGAGCTGCTTGACCTCGGACGCGACGACATCCATGCCGACGCCGCGGCCGGCATCCTGAGTCAGCTCGCGCGCGGTCGAGAAACCCGGCATGAAGATGTACTGCGCTGCTTCGTCGTCCCCGATTTCGACATCCTCGGGCATCAACCCTCGGCGCACCGCGGTTTCTCGGATTGCCCGCAGATCCAGGCCGCCACCATCGTCGGAGAGCTCGATCAACAACTGCGTACCTTCACGCCATAGCGATACGGCAATGCGGCCTGCGGCCGCCTTGCCGGCGCTTTCACGTTGCAGCGGTGTCTCGATGCCGTGGATCACGGCATTGCGCAGCAAATGTTCCAGCGGCGCGGTCATCCGCTCCAGCACGTTACGATCCAACTCGGCCTCGGCGCCGTCGAAAACCAGTTCGACGCGCTTGCCGTTTTCCTGCGAAGTCTGTTGCACGACACGCTGCAGGCGTGCGATCTGGCGCGAGAACGGCACCATCAGTGTTCGCATCAGGCCCTGCTGCACTTCGGTGTTGATGCGCCCTTGCTGCAACAGGATCGTGGTGGCCTCGCTGGCCAGCTGGTCCAGCGATGCATGCACGGCCGACAAATCGCTGACCGATTCGGAAAGCGTCCGCGACAGTTCCTGCATGCGCGTGTAGCGATCCATTTCCAGCGGATCGAACTCGCCGCCGCCGTCGCGCTCGCTCTCCATCTGGTTCAAACCGCGCGCGGTGATTTGCGCTTCGGTCTCGATATCCAGCTGACGCAGTTGATCGCGTACACGTGCAATTGCCTGCGACAGATCGTCCAGCTGCGCTTCAATTCCCGAGTTGTGCTCTTCCAGACGTGAGCGGTAGATCGAGATCTCACCGGCCTCGTTGAGCATTTTGTCGAGTGCGTCGACCGGGACCCGCGCAGTCTCACGACGCTGCTGCAGCAAGCCGGCATCGCCATCATCCGGCCGCCAGAACAACGCGGGGTCCCAACTCGCGATGGGTGCGTCATCAAACGGCAGCGCTCCATCTGACGTCGGATCGGCGGAACCGTCAGCGGCAACGAACGCGGTGGTCACCGTCGACTCGGTGCCCGACGCCGATTCACTGTCCGCCAGTGCCTGCAGTTCCTCGAAACTCGC
>JBFFJL010000391.1:0-3901 GCA_041555955.1 Nevskiaceae bacterium | reverse complement strand
CCGGTTACTACAACGACGAAGGTCGCGACCCCAAGACCTGGAATATGTCGCCGGGCGATGTGCTGGGCCTGAAGGGCTTTTTCGACGACATCCCCAAGGAAGCCGGCTCCAGCGCGGTGCTGGCCTGGGACCCGGCACAGCAGCAGAAAGTCTGGGAAGCGCCCACGCCGGGCGCGACCAACGGTGGCGTCATCGTCACCCACGGCGGACTGGTGTTCCAGGGCCGCGCCGACGGCCGCTTTGTCGCCAACGACGCCACGACCGGCACCGAACTCTGGAGCCACGACATGGGGGTCGGCACGCAGGCGCCGCCGATGACCTTTGAAGTCGACGGCAAGCAGTACGTGTCGATCCTCGCCGGCTGGGGCGGCGCGCCGTCGCTGCTCGGCTCGCTATCAGCGCAGCACGGCTGGGTCGGCCGCCAGTATCCGCGCCGCCTGCTGACGTTCGCGCTCGACGGTCACGAGCGCTTGCCGCCCTCGCCGGCACCGATCGCCAAAGTCGAACCGATCGACGATCCGGCATTCGTGGTTGATCCGAAGCTGGCCGAACAGGGCAAGCTTCTCTACAGCCGCTGCGTGATCTGCCACGGCACCGCCGCCGTGGCCGGTGGCTATGCGCCGGACCTGCGCGCATCCGCAATCCCGCTGTCGGCCGACGCGTTCAAGGCCATCGTGCATACCGGCGGTCTACTCACGCGCGGCATGCCGGTGTTCCCGGAACTCAGCGACGAGGATCTCGACAGCCTGCGCCACTACATCCGCGAACGTGCGCGCTACGAGCCATCCGCGTGGGATCAGATCAAGGCGATCTGGAACTACATCGTGCTGATGATCAAGATGGAGCTGGCCAAGCGCGGCTGGTAGGCCACGCGTCGGAAATTGCGCGAGTCTTCCCCTGCCGCCCGCGGGGGAAGACTCGTTGGTCGCGCATCCGCCTATACTTGCGCCTTCGCTGGTGTGGCACCTGCTGCCCTGTCTCAACCCACCCGCTCCGTTCCTGCCGGATATCCATGCATGCCGCCCTGACTGGGGCACGCCGCATTTCGGGAACTATTTCGGCGACCAGGCCTCTATCGCCTACGCCCACAACATGTTCGGACTTCAGAGTTGATGGAAGACAGCCGCAGTCTTGATGTCGCCGCAGCCACGCTGCGCCCGGCCTTCGATGCGCTCAGCCGCTACCTCAATACGCAGATCCTCGGGCAACCGCTGCTGGTCGAGCGCCTGCTGATCGCGTTGCTTGCCGACGGCCATCTGCTGGTGGAAGGCCCGCCCGGCCTCGCCAAGACCCGCGCGATCAAGGCACTGGCGCATGGACTCGAAGGAGATTTCCAGCGGGTGCAGTTCACGCCGGACATGCTGCCGTCCGACCTCACCGGCTCGGACATTTATCACCCGGAAGACGGCGCGTTTCGCTTCCAGCGCGGTCCGCTGTTCCATAACCTGATTCTGGCCGACGAGATCAACCGCGCACCGGCCAAGGTGCAGTCGGCACTGCTCGAAGCGATGGCCGAACACCAGATCAGCGTCGGCAACGCCAGCTATCGGCTGCCGCAATTGTTCCTGGTGATGGCGACGCAGAATCCGATCGAACAGGAAGGCACCTATCCGCTGCCGGAAGCACAGCTCGACCGCTTCATGCTGCACACGCTGGTCGACTATCCCGACCGCGCCACCACCTTGCAGATCATGGCGCTGTCACGGCGCGAAGCGATCTCTGCGGTGGAACTGCCGGTACCGCCGCATCCGGTGTCGCAGGACGCCGTGTTCGCCGCGCGTCGCGAAGTGCTGAATCTGACCTTGAGCGACGCCGTTGCCGAATACATCGCCGCACTGATCGAAGCCACGCACAAGCCGGCGCTGTACAGCGCAACCCTGGCCGAATGGCTGCGCTGGGGTGCCAGCCCGCGCGCGGCGATCGCCATTGAACGCTGTGCCCGCGCCCGCGCCTGGCTACAGGGCCGCGACTACGTCAGCCCGGAAGACGTGCAAGCCATTGCCCCCGACGCCCTGCGTCACCGTCTACTGCTCGACTACGGCGCCCAGGCACGCGGCGTCACCGCGCAGGCCTGCGTCGAGGAACTGCTGAACCACGTTCCCGCGCCGTGACCGCTGCGCTGCATCCGGATCTGAGCGAACTACTGGCGCTGCGCGGTGCCGCGCACGGACTGAGTCTGCACGCGCACCGTCCGGCGCTGGCACGCCTGCACGGCGGTCATCGCAGCGCGCAGCGCGGCCGCGGTCTGGAATTCGAAGAAGTGCGTCTGTATGCGCCCGGCGACGACGCCCGCACGATCGACTGGCGCGTCACCGCACGCCGCGGCAAGCCGCACACCAAACTGTTCCGCGAAGAACGCGAGCGGCCGGTGTGGATCGTCGCCGATCTGCATCCCGGTCTGTACTTCGGCAGTCGTCGTCAGCTCAAGTCCGCATTGCTGCTGCGCGCCGCCGCACTGCTGGGCTGGGTCGCGAGCGGTGGTGGCGACCGTCTGGGCGGCATCATCAGTGGCGGCGACAGACCCCGCATCCTGCCGCCGCGTGCGCGTCAGGCCGGCGTACTGCCGTTGCTCGAGGCCCTGGTCGAAGCGCAACCGCGCGCGCCGGCAGCGCCGCAGCCGGGCGCATTGACCGATGCGTTGCTGGCGCTGCGTCCGCTGGTGCAACCGGGCAGCCTGGTCCTGCTGCTCAGTGATTTCGCCGGTCTCGATCCGCAGACCGTCAATAACACCGATGCGGAAGCCGCGTTATCGATCCTTGCCGCACGCAGCGACTGTCGCATGCTGTGGCTGACCGATCCGCTGGAGTCCAGCGGCCTGCCTGCCGGACGCTACCGTGTCGGCGTC
Source organism: Nevskiaceae bacterium (assembly GCA_041555955.1). GTDB lineage: Bacteria > Pseudomonadota > Gammaproteobacteria > Nevskiales > Nevskiaceae > Solimonas. Next base: position 1,056 of record JBFFJL010000391.1, on the reverse strand, counting down.
CCTGGACGCCTGTGGTGGCTGGATGGCAGCCAGCAGCGCCGGGACTGGAACGCCGCGTGGGCGGCGCGCAGCGCGGCGGTGCAAGCCGTTGCCCAGCGTCTGAACCTGCCGCTGACGCGCCTCGATACTGCGGACGCGGTCAGCGACTCGCTGCCACCGCTGCTGCGCGAACCACGCTGGGCCGCGTGATGAGTAGCGTCGCATCCCCTGCCATGAATGGCGCAGCGAGTCTGCTGCAGCAACTGGCGCCGGATCACGCGCCGCCACCGATCGGCTGGTGGCCCCCGGCGCCGGGCTGGTGGATTCTCGCGGCGCTGTTGCTCGTCGGTGTCGTGCTGATCGCGCTATGGCTGCGCAGCCCGCAACGACGCCTGCGCCGCGCCGCGCTACAGGAACTGCAGGCCATGCAGGCGACCGACGACGACACCGCCTTGGCGCAGTCGCTCGAACAGCTGGCGCGTCGCTATGCCGTCGCGCGCTACGGCCGCGCACAGGTCGCCCGCCTCAGCGGCGAGGCCTGGATCGAATTTGTCTGCGCGCGCGGCGGCAGCGCCTGGGACGGCGAACCCGGACGCGCGTTGCTGCAGCACAGCTACGGTCATCGCGGCGACAGTCATCGCCAACAGTGGCTGGCCGGCGTGCGCGGGTTCGTCCGTCATCGCCGCCGCGATCCTCGGCGTCGCAAAGGGAGCACGCCATGATCCAGCTGGCGTGGCCGTGGATCTGGCTGTGCCTGCCGTTGCCATGGCTGCTGGCGCGCGTGCTGCCGCCCGCCAAGCCACAGGGCGCCGCGCTGTTTCTGCCGTTCGCCACGCGCCTATCCGCCAGCAGCGCCGTCGGCGCCCCCACCGCGCCGCGTTTGCGCACGCTGGCGTTGGTGCTGATCTGGATTCTGCTGGTCGGCGCCGCCAGCCGTCCGCAGTGGCTGGGGGATCCGCAACCGGTGCCGACCAGCGGCCGCCGCCTGCTGCTCGCGGTCGACGTCTCGCGCTCGATGGCGGCCGAAGACATGGCCGGCGGCTACTCACGCCTGCAGGTAGTGCAGGCCGTGGCCGG
>JBFFJL010000390.1:0-3918 GCA_041555955.1 Nevskiaceae bacterium | reverse complement strand
CGTACAAACCATGTACAGCCTGACACTGTACAAACACCTAAGCAACAGAAACCAAAGAAGAAATAACGCTATGAACGGTTCCCTCCTAAGGGGCAGGTTGCAGGTTCGAATCCTGCCGGGATCACCACTGAATTCCCTTGATATCAGTCTCACGCGTTTGGGTTTGAATTCCCGCGCGATTTCAAACGCTTTGCTCGTGGGTGATCCCAGAGAGACGCGCCGGGCAGCACATCATGCCCTTGAACTCTGCCATAGTCTCAGTGGGCCGGTTTACAGGGAAATTTGATGGAAACATGCAATTATGGTTGAAATGTCGTAGACATTTAACGCGCAATTACAGCGGGATGCGCATGCGTATGAGCGTTTCCAGGGTCAGGTCTGTCGGTTGCGAGCCAGACAGAATGGCCTCCTGCAGATTGGGGGAGAGCATCGCCAGAGGAATGACACGGCGGGCATAGCTGACCGAGGCACAATCAAGACACCTGATTGCTCAACTTGAGTCCAGATCCCACGTTGGCGCCGTTGCCAAAGAAGACGACGAATATTGGACCAGTTTGAAAACGGAAATCCTACTCAACAGCGCTAAGTCGGGTGAACTTCACGATCAACAGAAAAACATGCCTCATGTCCTGGAACAGCATATATAAAGTTAGCTCCTGGACGGCCGGCCTACGGCTGGCAGACAAACGACCCGGGCGCGCCCACCTCTGTGCATGCAGAAAAGAATGACTGCTGGAGCCAATACAGTTGCACAAAAGTGGGCCCGCCACGGCGTATCGAGTGCTCGCTTCAGAGAACGACTTCGTGCGACTTGAACGAGATCGCCCGCGTTTCCGGCGTCGCATCCGAAATCTTACGGATATCGCCCCAGCAGTGCTTGTAGTCCGGAAGCACCAACTCGTTCACGCCGGGGTTCACCACATTGCCCTGGCTGCCTGCAGGCGAGCCGAAGACCATGGCCACCGTGTTGCGCTTCAGTGTCGGCATCGGATAGGCCATGCCCTGCGTCACGCCGTTGTCATTGATGATCTCAAGCAGGTCGCCCGGGTTGAGCCCCAGATCGACCATGTCATCAGGATGCATTTCGACGAAGGGATGCGGGTACCGGTCTTGGATGAAGTCGTTGTCCTGATCCAAGAACTGGTTCTGCCAGAAGATGTTGGCGCGAACATTGTTGATCCAGAAGCGGTACGACGCCTGTTCGCGTGCCTTGCCTGGGGCCTGCCAACCGCGCCAACCAGCGGCGCAGAACAACGCCTTGCCGTCGTCGCGACCGTGGCGGGTGAATCTGCCATCGGTATAAAGGCGCGGCGTGCCGACAAGCTGGCCGTTCTCGAAGCCCACGACCGGCTCCTGCACCCCATTGTTACCCATGGCGCGCAGGCGCTCGTAGGTCACTTCCGGGTTGCCCTGGTTGTAACCGTCCATGAATGCATCTTCTTCGGTCTGCCAGTCATAGCCCCTGAACTGGTCGGCATAGGCATCGTTGCCCATTTCGCGCAACACGCGCTCCATGTGCTGGGCGATACCTGCCGCGATCAAGGCGTCGGGCTTGGAGTTGCCAAACGGGTCCATGTATTTCTCGGACAACCGCATCCGCCGCTCGCCGTTCATCGAGGTGAGGTTCATCTCGTTGGCTTCGCAGGCTGGCAGGATCACATGGGCGTTCTGGCCGATCTGGCTGTGGATGATATCCACGTCCACCACGAAGAGGCCGCCCGCGTTGATCGCCGAAACGATCGCGTCGACCACTTGCTCGCGGGTGCCGCCGGCAGCCGCATCAATCGCGTCCTTGACCATATCCGAGCGACGCTTGTGCACCCTCTTGAACTCAGAGGCGTTGAGCGTGGTCTTATAGTGGTCGCAGGCCCAGATGTGATGCACACCGCCAAGGCCCCGGATCAGGAACTGGTCGATGTATTCCGCAGGGCGCCCGACATGGGCATCCGATGGGCGATAGTAACCTTCCTGGTGCCCGCCCAGACGGCAGACGCCACCGCCTTCGCGACCGATGTTGCCAGTGGCCAGCGCGATGTTCACCAGCGCGCCGATGGTGCGGTAGTTGTCGTTGCCCCAGATGATGCCTTTCTCATAGGCCGTTACGCACTTGCGGCGGCTGCCATCGTCATGCGGCTTGGCGATCCATTCCGCTGCCTTCTGGATGTCTGCTGTGGGCACGCCACAGATTTCGGCAGCCTCGTCAAGAGACGTGCGGCAGGTCTGCATGGCGAATTCGAGACTACCAAGGCCTGCCGGTTGGGCGCTGTCTTCGGCCACGGCTTCACCACCCTGGAAGGTCGAGGCGGCGATGAAGTCTGCATCGACCCAGCCATTATCAACGATGTGCGTGAAGATGGCGTTGAACAGCACCATGTCCGTGCCTTCGTTGATTGGCAGGTGTAGAACATTGTCCACACCAGCATAAACCTCTGTAGAGGCAATCGTATTTGTACGGCGCGGATCGACTGAAACGAACTTCGCGCCATTCTGGAGACCTTTTACCATGTGGTTCAGAAACAGGTTGGTCTGTGTCTCCATCGAGTTGGCACCCACCATAAAGATAGTGTCGGTCATCTCGTAGTCTTCGTAGGCGTAGTTCAATTCGTCCACGCCCATGTCACGGGTCGAGTGGACCTCGGAGTTGTAGGCAGGCCGGTTGTGAATCCGGCAGTTCTTGATCTTCATGCTCTCGAAATAGAGCTTGCCGGTGGCCCAGGTGTTCTCATAGCCGCCAGCAGAGCCGCCGTGGTCGAACATCGACACCACGAGGTCATCTTCGGAGCCTTCGGTGATCACTTTCGCCGTCACCCGCGCCACGAGGTCGAGCGCGTCGTTCCACGACGTGGGCTGCCAGACGCCGTTGCGCCAGACCAGCGGATCCGACAGGCGCTGCTGCTGGGTTCCGGTCACTTTCGAGGGACGGTTTTCTGCCATGCGCGCACCACGGATCGAGCCAAGGCCCGAGTTCACGACGCATTCCGCATCCGGCTTCACGACGAGGTGCACATCGCGGCCATTCTGCCTGACCACGTTGTACATCGAGGGCGCATACCACGCCTCGGTTTCCATCTCTTGCTGTTCCGTCAGGTCCACGCCGAACTTGTTCTGGCCCGGCGCAGTACCGCCCTGCCGGTTCATCGGCCATGTGTAGGCCTTGTAGCCGCAGCCGACGATGCAGTAGTGGCAGGTGACGTTGAATTCCTGCGCATCCGCAGGGATGATCGGCAGGCGGTCTACTTGTCTCTTGTATGCCATGTCTTGGTCCTCCCTCAGGCTTCCAGCACGTTTGACAGACGGCCGTATATCAGCTCGTCAACGCCTTCGGCGAAGATGTCGCCATTGTCGGCAACTCGGAGCTCGAACTGCGGCAGGTTCTGCGTAGCATGACCCCAGATCTGCTGGCCGCCGGATTCGCAATCGAAGCGCGAATGGTGACCGGGGCAATTCAGCGTCTTGTCACCGGCGTTGTAGGACATCAGCCAGCCCTTGTGCGGGCAGATCACCGAATAAGCCACGATGTCACTATCGGGTCCGACGCCTCTTTCGACGGCCTGCCCCAGCTTGAGCAGGACACCGGGGCTGTCCGCATCCGGATAGGCGATATCCATCGGCTCGTTGACGGCCAGGTCCGAGATGTTGGCAAGGCGGTTCGACGGGTAGTCGACACGGGCCAAGCCCTGCGCCTTGGCCTGACTGGCCGGCAGCACTGTTGCGGCAGCAGCGCCAGCTGCACCGGCGAGACCGCCGCGCAGGAATTGACGCCGACCGACATCGACCAAGCGATGACACTTTTTCATGAGACTCCTCCCTGAGTAATTTCACTCAGGGTAGCCCAGATTTCAGGCAGAATAAGCGCAATAGACGCCTCTCTTGCGGAGAGTAACCAATTGTAAATAATACAGAAATTGGACGCGTTCG
>JBFFJL010000389.1:0-3938 GCA_041555955.1 Nevskiaceae bacterium | reverse complement strand
TCATCAAATGACCAGTCGAGCGCACGGACGTATCCTGAGCGATTATCCCCATCCTCATTGAGCAATCGCGAGATGGTCACCTCTCGCTTGAGCGAGGACAGCCCGCGAGAATCGACTGCGATCTTGAATACGCGCCGTTCACCGGTCTTCTTGTGGCGGAACAGCCAGGCATCCGCTGCCCCCCCACTGCCCAGCAATTCAACAGCCTCCCAGTGCGGGCGCTGCGGCAGCACATCTCCGGATTTGACGTCTGCCCGAAGTTGAGTCTTGTTGGTCCGCTGGAACTGTGTCGGCAGTGCGAGCCGGTATCCGTATCTGTCAATCAGCGTCCAATAGTTACCAGGCAACAGCGTCCAAATCTTTCCAGTTGATCAGGCCGGTTTCGCCTGTTTCTTGCGCTGTTTGAAACGGAAGGAATCGTTGCCGGTTTCCAGGATGTCGCAGTGGTGGGTGATGCGATCGAGCAAGGCGGTGGTCATCTTGGCGTCGCCGAACACGGTCACCCATTCACCGAAGGAGAGGTTGGTGGTGACGATCAGCGAGGTCTTCTCATAGAGTTGGCTGATCAGGTGGAACAGCAGCGCGCCGCCGGACGCCGGGAACGGCAAGTAGCCCAGCTCATCCAGGATCACCGCGTCGATCTGCACCAACTGCTTGGCCAGGTTGCCCGTTTTCCCCTGCTGCTTCTCCCGCTCCAGTTGGTTCACCAGATCCACCGCGTTGAAGAACCGCACCCGTTTACCCTGATGAATCGCGGCCACCCCCAGCGCCGTGGCGAAATGGGTTTTTCCGGTGCCGGTACCGCCCACCAGGATCAGGTTATGGGCGCTCTCCATGAAGGCCGCTGTCGCCAGTTGCTGAACCTGCGCCTGCGGCAGCGGCGTTTCCGCCCAGTCGATGCCGGTCAGGTCGCGATGAATCGGGAAGCGCGCCGCCTTGAGCTGGTAGCGCAGGCTACGCACTTGCCGGTCGGCCTGTTCGGCTTCAATCAGGCGATCCAGCCAGGCTTCAGGTTGCATCGGTTGGCGTGGCCCTTCCGCCAACAGTTCGCCCCAGGCGGTGGCCATGCCGTAGAGGTGCAGCGATTTCAGTTGGGCCAGGCGATCAATGGACATACTGGCCTCCACGCAGATGGTCGTACCGGCTGCAATCGGCCAGCGGCTCGACCTGCAAACGGAGTTGGTCCGGCAGGCTGATTTCGCCGGGCCGAGGCGGTGCGGTTAGCCGTCGCAGTTCGTTCATGACCACGGCAGCGGTGACCACGCCACACTCCAGCGCCAATTCACAGGCCACTTGCAGGGACTCCAGTCCCACTTCGCGGGCGACCAGCAGCAACTCGACAAAGGCGCGGTCCCCCTTCGGCTGCTTCAGGATGCGATCCCGCACCACCCGGATCGGCACCGGCAAGTCCCACTCCAGGAACGGTGCGCCGTTGCGCAGTGAGCCGGGCTTCTTCTCCAGCACCGGCAGGTAATGCCAGGGATCGCAGATCAACTGGTCTCGCCCGAAGCGGCGGCCATGCTCGGCAATCACGCTGCCCTCGGCCACGATGCGCACCCGCTCCGCGCTGAGCCGCACGGACACCGCCTTCCCGGCATGGTCGGCGGGGACGCTGTAGCGATTGCGGTCCACCCGAACCAGACAGGTGCTGGAGACGCGTAGCATCTGTTCGACATAGCCGTCGAAGGCGGCTGTGATCGCGCGCAGATGGGGGCCTTCCTGGGCAAAGCATTCGGCAATCGTGCGGCCGGGTTCGGCAGGGTGTTTGCGCTCAGCCAGTTCCCGGCAGCGGCTCGCCAGCCAGTCGTTCAGGGCGGCGAAGCTGGCAAAGCGGGCCAGCGGGGTGAATAGCCATTCCCGCACGTTGCCGACCTGGTTCTCGACCTGTCCCTTCTCCCAACCCGAGGCCGGCGTGCAGGCCACCGGCTCGAACAGATAATGATTGGCCAGCGCCATGAAACGGCGGTTGAACTGGCGTTCCTTGCCAACCAGGATGGCGTCGACCACGGCCTTGAGGTTGTCGTAGACCATGCGAACCGGCACACCGCCGAAGAAGGCGAAGGCGCGGTTATGGGCATCGAGCACCATTTCCTGGGTTTCCCGGGGATAGGCGACGACGAACATCTGCCGGCTGTAGGCCAGGCGGAAGTGAGCCACCTTGATGGTCTGCATGACGCCGTCGATCTCAACGTGCTCGTGGCTCCAGTCGAACTGGCCGACCTCGCCGGGCGCGAACACCAGGGGCACGAAGGCGTCCTTGATGGCGGGCCGGGTCTGGCTTGCCTTCCACTGCTTCACGAAGCGCTGCACGCTGTCGTAGGCGCCGCGATAACCCTCGGCCTGCATGCCTTCGAACAGACGCCGCGCCGTGCGCCGCTGCGCCTTGGGGAGATGCCGTTCGGTTTGTAGCCAGCCTTCAAGCGTGGCCTGGAATTCACCCAGCTTGGGGGCGGGTTGCTTCTGGCGGCTGTAGACCGGCTCGGCCTCGGTCTGCAGATGCTTGCGAACGGTCTGGCGGGAGAGCTTCAGGTCACGGGCAATCGAGCTGATGCTCTCCTTGCTGACCAGGTGGCGACGCCGGATTTCGGCTATGACTTCCATGGATAACACCCCAGATTCCCCGGCAAAAACGCCGGATGGTTGCACACCCCGGGGTGGTAACTATTGGACGCTGTTTACCCCGGAAATCTGGAAAGTTTTCCACGCTGTTTCACAATCCGTATCCGTGAACCGTCAGTATCGCGTCGCTGCCAATGATTTTTCTAAGCTTACTGATAAGTGTTGTCAGCGATTGCTCGGTGACGAATCGACCCGGCCACACGGATTCCATGAACTCGTTGTGAGTGACGACTTCGTCGGCATGTTCCAAGAGCAACAAAAGTGCCTGAAGCAGCTTCCGTTCGATTGTGACCTTTTGGTCGGCATCGGCCAGCTCCATGGAGTTGGTATCCAGAACAAAGCGGCCAAACAGATACTTCCCTCCGACAGGATTTGATTCCTCCCTTACTGCCATGACCGCCCCCTGCTGTTTCTTTATCTTGAGGAAATCTTAAGGATTTCTTGAGGATTTTTCGAATTGATATCAGTAGCTTGGCACTCGGTCAGGTGAGGCGTCCGCTGCTCTGCCACGGCAGCTCAAGATCAGGCGGGAGAGCTTGATCAAATGGACGACTCCCAAAATGAGGGGGTGCCATGTTGCGAATTGTCCTGCTTGTGCTTGTGCTGCTGGTCCATACATCGAGCCACGCGTCCGAAGTTCTCACCAACCAGACCGTAATGCAGATGGTGAAGCTGAGTCTGTCGGACGACATCGTCATGCGAAAGATTCAGACGTCCATCTGTCAGTTCGATACCAGTCCGGCGGCCTTGTCCCAGCTCCAGGGCGCCGGAGTATCCGGCGCGGTGATCGGCGCGATGATGGATGCCGGTCGGCCGACAGCCGTCAGCCCCACGGCCGCCACACCCCAGCCATACGCCAGACCGGCGGTCGGGCAGGGCGGCACCACATTTGGTCTGATGACAGGCAGCGCGTTTCAGCCGATGGCGAGCACGCGCGTCAGCACCGAGATTTCGAATCGAAAATCCTGGATTCCGGTCTACGGAAAGTTTGCGTCGTCAGAGACGTTCCTGTTCATTCAAGGAACCCATGCGGCCACCACAGCCGCGTCGCGGACGCCGGATTTTGTCACGACCATCGATCCGTCCCGACTGCGACTCGTCGAGCTCGGAGCGCACAAACGTGGTGATCGCTATGTCGTGTTGACCAAGGGGCAGACGAAGCTTGAGCTTGGCATTTCGGCCGTTCCGACCAGCTCTGGCGCCTTCAAGGTGACGCCGTCGCAGACCCTGAAACCCGGTGAGTACGCATGGCTCGTCTCACCCGAGGGATCGCAAACGGGGCAGAGCGTGCTTTCCGCGGCGATCGCCGCCCAGATGGG
>JBFFJL010000388.1:0-3956 GCA_041555955.1 Nevskiaceae bacterium | reverse complement strand
GAGCGGTGCCTCTGGGGGAAGGACCTTGCTCCAACAAAAAAAGCCCACCGCCCGAGAGGGAGATGGACTTCGTTATCCGGTGCCTGCAACCCATCGTTGGGCTTGGCGTCGGGAATATCATAAGCACGCGGCATGCCACACCGCAGGGTTCCCGGGGTGAAGCTGCGTCGAGTCACGTGCTCAACGCGGGAGCTCGGACCCGCCGGGGTCAAAGATGCTGCCATCAAAGAAGCGGTCGGCGCCCATCCGTACCGCGCCGGACGGCTGATCCAGCGCCCAGTCGCTGTCGTGCTGACCTTCGGTCTTGGCGTCCTCCAGCGGCGCGGCGATCTTCAGGCGGGCTGCAGCCTGGCGATACAGCGCGGGTAGATAGACCTTGGCCGCGACCGCTGCAGCGTCGACTTCGGCTGGAACCTGGCCCCAGCGCTGCATCTGTTCGATGAACCACTGCGCGTGCGACACCCACGGGAAGTTTGCTGCGCCGGCGTGGAACACCAGGCCCGGCCCAAAAAACGGATCGCCTGCGACCGGAACATCGAGTGCTGCGCGAATCGCTGCTGGTGGCGCTTCCAGCACGTCGCTGTCGATCAGCAGTTGCGCGCCTTCGGCGCGATGTTCGGGGGCATCAAGCCAGCGGCAGGCATCGATCAGCGCAGCGACCAGCGCGCGGTGCGTGTTCGGGTTTGCATCGGCCCAGTCACGGGTGACGCCCAGCACTTTCTCCGGCGCGTTGTTCCAGACCTGGTAAGTGTTGACGATGCGATAGCCGCTGCCGGCAATCTCGGCCACCGCGCCCCAGGGCGCGCCGGCGCAAAAGCCATCGATGCGGCCATCGCGCAGGTTGTGCACCATCAATTGCGGCGGCACCACTTCCAGGCGCACATCATTGTCCGGGTCGATCCCGCAGGCGGCCAGCCAGTAGCGCAGCTCGTAGTGATGTGTGGAAAACGGAAACACGTGAGCGAACACGCGCAGGCCACGTCCGGTCAGACGGTCGCGGGTCAGCAGGTCCTTCAGCGCACGACCTGCGGTGGCCGCATCGCGGCGTTGCAGATGCAGCTCGCGATACAGGCGCTCCGATACGGCGATCGAGTTGCCGTTGAGATTCAGGCTCAGCGCAGTGACCATCGGGGTGCCGAGGCCGTCCAGCCCCAGTGTCGCGGCGATCGGCATCGGTGCGAGCATCTGCGCACCGTCGAGGATGCCGGCGACAAGCTTGTCACGAATGCTGGCCCATGAGGCTTCGACGCTGATGCTGACCTGCAGGCCATGCATTTCGAAGAAGCCCTTGTCGCGCGCGATGATGATGGGCGCGGCGTCTGCCAACGGCACGACACCAAGGCGGAGTTTCTTTTTTTCGAGCGTCTCGCTCATGCGTTCCTCGCTCATAGCAGCTCAGCCGCCGCGAGCAGCGAGCGCGCCGCGTCGCCGATCTTGACGTTGCGATCCATCGCCATCTTTCGGAGCAATTCGTAGGCCTCGGTTTCGCTGAGCTTGCGGCGCTGCATCAGGATGCCCTTGGCGCGGTCGATGTCGCGGCGGTCGGCCAGACGGGTTTTGGTTTCGTGCAGCTCCCGGCGTAGTGCCTGGTGCTCATCGAAGCGGGCAATGGCGACATCGATCACGGACTTCAGCCGTGATGGCGACATGCCGTCGACGACGTAAGCGCTGACCCCGGCGCGCATCGCGCGACGTGCGGTGTCGGCGTCACTGTGATTGGCGAACAGCACGATCGGGCGCGGTCGGTCGCGATTGATCTGGCCCAGCGATTCGAGCGTATCGCGGCTGGGTGCATCGACTTCAATCAGGATGATGTCTGGCTGCAGGCGCGCAACACCGGCGAGCAAATCGTCGGTGGTCGACAGTTGCGCGACAACGTCGTTTCCGCCCGCCAGCAGCGCCTGGCGCAGCAGAGCCATACGTCCATAGTCATCGTCCACGAGCATCACACGCATGGGGGGCTGCGCATCCGGGTCGGTTAGAGAGGCTTACTCCGCAAGATCTGTGCCCTTATGTTTCGTGACGGGTGTCGAGTCGGTTTCTGAGACGCACAGTCCAATGGCATGGCGTTTGCGTTTCGGGCAGTGGCATTCGCTTGAGCACCATCACGGTGCGGTCCAATGACGGGCCTGCATGCCGAACCCCTTGGCACGGTCACGATTGATGCGGCGTATCTGAACAACGTCAATACCGTGACCCTGAGCAACGCTGCGGTGGGTGCCGAGTTGCTGCGCGCACAGTGGGCAATCGATCCGTGCATGGCGGTTACTGCGTTTGGCTATCGAATCGACAGCGATGCAGCCGCGCAGGCGGATGTGGACACCTATGGCGCGCGCCTGGCCGGCCAGATGACGCTGCCGGCGAGGTTGCGGCTGCGCTATGTGGCCGAACTTGCAGCGCAGCGCGCGGCATTGGGTTCGGACCGCTACGACACCCAATATGGCCTGGCTGCGCTGACGCTGGAACGCGATGCGCTGTCATTGAAACTGGGTCACGAGCAGCTCGGCAGCGATGCCGGCAGCTTTGCGCTGCAGACTCCACTGGGGACCCGCCACGCGTTCCAGGGCTGGGCCGATGTATTCCTGAAAACGCCGGACGTGGGCTTGCGCGATGCCTACGTTGCGGTGGACGCCAACTTGCAGTGGTTCGGCGTGGGCGCAACCTATCATCAGTTCCGCGCCGACGAAGGCCACGTCGCGCTTGGCCATGAGATCGACGCCCAGGTCTCTGTGCCTTTGCCGCATGCCCTGCGCGCACAGGTCAAATTGGCGCACTATCAGGCTGACAACTTCGGCGTGGATACCGACAAATTCTGGCTTCAGATCGAATACCATCTGTGACTCTGTCGCCATCGCCAGGAGGCCCGCGCGCGATGATCGACCGCACAGCATGCAGCTCCCTGCGACACCTGACTCCGCCACGCGATGGGGCGTTGATGTCCGTATATAAGGAAGTCACTACCGATTGCGGCGTCGCCGCCAGTCTGCGCGTGTCGGAGCCTTGCGCATGAATTCACGCAGGACCCCGGCGGCGCTGCGTGTGATGCTGGTCGACGATGACGCCGACCGGCTCGATTTGATGCAACAGGCAATGGACGCGTCCGGGCATCGGGTGGTCGCGCGGCTGTCGAGCGGCGACGACATGAGCTTGGCCGTTGACCGGCACCGGCCCGACGTGATTCTGGTCGATGTCGAGGCGCCCAGCCGAGACACGCTGGAGTCGCTGGGTCAGGTCACGCGGGATCGGCCGCGGCCGATCGTGCTGTTTGCCTCACAGACCGATCCGGAGACCACCCGCCGTGCGATCCGCGCCGGCGTCAGTGCCTACGTGATCGGCGGTATGTCACCCGCGCGGCTGAAGTCCGTGATCGAAGTGGCGATCGCGCGGTTTGACGAACATCAGGCGCTGCGCCGCGAAATCGAAAACAACAAGATTCGCCTGGCCGATCGCCGTGACGTTGAAAGCGCCAAGGCCATGTTGATGCAGCGGCGCAAGCTCAGCGAAAGCGATGCGTACGAGCTGCTGCGGACCATCGCCATGTCGCGCAAGCTCAAGATCGGCGATGCCGCACGGGCGCTGCTGACGGTGACGGAATTGCTTTAGGGCCACGTTCTGCGCGCGAAGTTGGCGCTTCAGTGCACTGTTTGTGCGCCGAGCGCACGATCCCGATCCGGGTCACCGTCACCTCTGCCGCGCCATCCCGTGGCCGATGGAAGAGGGATCCATTCCAAGAAAATGCCGCAGTGCAGCAGGATTTCGCTACGTACAGGGATGCACCGTGCCCGTGCCGCGGATCACCAGGCAGAACGCGCTGCCGCCCTTGGCACGGCGTTTGCGATGATGAGGTGACGGGTTGCTCTGGTGATCCGAAACAGTTTGCGGGATTGGGCAAAGGCGCCTGATCCGCAGGATATCGACGTCCACATTGCTGGCATGGCGCCAGTGAGTGGGCGTTT
>JBFFJL010000387.1:0-3960 GCA_041555955.1 Nevskiaceae bacterium | reverse complement strand
TCCTGCTGGATGGCCAGCTGGAAGTGATGGCCCGGAATCGCTTCGTGCAGGTACAAATCTTCCATGTCCCAGGTCTTGCGCGTCGGCAGATCGTAGGTGTTGACGTAGAAGATGCCGGGGCGGCTGCCGTCTTCGCTCGGCGACTGGTATTCGCCGCCCGCGGCGGACTTGGCGCGGAACGGTTCGATCGGACGGATCTCAAAGCCGGCTTTTGGCGTCACCGCAAACAGCTTCGGCACGCCGGCGTCGACGCGCTCGCGCAGACCGTTGTAGGCCGCCAGGAGCGCGTCCTCGCTGTCGAACTCGAAGCGCTTGTCGGTCTGCAGGAACTTGAAGAATGCGTGCAGATCGCCTTTGAAGCCGACCTGCTTGATCACGGCGTGCATCTCGGTGTGGATGCGGGCAACCTCGTCCAGGCCAATCTGATGGATCTGCTCCGGGGTCAGATCGGTGGTGGTGATGCTGCGCACATTGAACGCATACCAAGCCTTGCCCATCGGCAGCGCGCCCAGGCCCGCGGTGCTGCGCGCGCGTGGAAAATATTCGCTGCGCATGTAGTCGCGAAGACGGCGGTAGCTCGGATTGATCTGTCGTTCGATCATGGCGGTGTATGCCGCAGTCAATCGCTCACGGTCGGCTGCGCCGAACGATTCCGGCATATTCGTGACCGGCTTGTAGAACAGGCTCTTGGTGGGGTCGTCGGCGATCAGCGCATCAAGCTGGTCGATCGAGCGCTCGATCAGGATGCGGGGCTGCACGACGCCTTTCTTCACGCCTTCGCGCATGTTGGCGACGGCCTGCTCGAACAGCGCCGGTATGCCGTCGACGCGCCTGATCCAGTTGTCGTAGTCCTGCACGGTCGCAAACGGTTGCGCCGAGGTGCCGGAGCCGAGCTGTGCGAGCAAGCCGGCGATGTTGTAGAACTGGTTGATCGGAAGCAGTGGTTCGGGAAATGCGTCGCCCTCCAGCGCGTCGCGGCGATCATGCTTGAAAATTTCGACGCTGAGCTGGTCCTGAGCGCTCAGCGCGGCCGTATCCACTGCGCTGACGCGATCCAGCCACTTCTGCTGGAACGCGTGCTGGCGCGCGATCTCCTCGGGCGCCAGGAAATTCGGCATCTGATCGTTGTAGCGCGGATCGCCGACGTAGGTTGCTTCGATCGGATTCAGCGCCAGATACTCTTGCCAGAAATCGGCGAACAGTTGCTGCGCCGGTGAGGTCTGGGCCGCGTCGGCGGTTGCGGCTTTCGGGGTTTCGGGCGTCGGCGTCATGGCCGGGCCGGCGCATGCCGTGCACAGCAGCGCAATCGGCAGCCATCGGGCAAAGGACATTTGGGGCTCCTGACTCTGTGTTTTTGACCGCAGCGACGCTAGCACGACCGCGCCAAGCTTTCCTGAGGGGTTTGACCCTATCTCGGCGGGCGCGGCAGCAGCAGCGGGGTGCTGCAGGGGACTCGCACGCATCCGCGTCATCACCGCTGAGCTACCATCGGCGCCACCCGAGCCAGAGCAGTGCTGGCGCGGATCATGCTTTGAAGCCCTGCGCGTCGGCCCGAATCTGACAGAACCTGCTTGATGACCTCATTTGATCGACATTCGAAGCTGCGCTTGGCTCCGCTCAGCCTGGCTGCGGCGTTGCTGACACCGCTGAGCGCGCATGCGCAGGACGCGCTGGATGAATTGTTCAGCGACATGGACGCGTCGTCCGCGCCGACGTCGACCGAGTTTGCTCCTGCAGGCTCAACACCGGCCGCAGTCGAGGCGTCCGACACGGCGCTGGACGACACCGTTGCTGTCGTGCCGTTGCGCAATGACCCCGCGCCCGCGACACCGGTACCGCCGTCCGGTCGCGTGATCGAGGAAATCGTGGTGACTGCGCAGAAGACCGAGCAGAGCATCCAGGACGTGCCGGTGTCGGTCAGTGCGTTGGACGGCGAAACCTTGAAGCAGTCCGGGACCTTCGATGCCGGTGGGCTGGAAAACCTGGTGTCGAACGTCGAAATCGATATCGATCCGCAGGCGCCGGTGATCGGCATTCGCGGTTTTGCGACTGAAACGGACAATGTCGGCTTCGAGCCTGCGGTCGGGCTGGTGATGGACGATCTGGCGCTGGGGCGGCCCGAGTTCATCCCGGACGGCCTGTTCGACATCGAGCGCATCGAAGTGCTGCGCGGAAGCCAGGGCACCTTGTTTGGCAAGAACACCATCGCTGGCGTCATCACCTTTGCGTCGACCGAACCGGAAGACGTCTTGAGCGGCAATCTGCTGGCGTCGATCGGCGATCCGCATCAGCGGCGCATCGAGGCTGGGGTCAGCGTGCCGTTCGGTGACACCGTGTCGGCGCGGCTGTCCGGGGTGATCTGGGACAAGGACGGCGACGTCAACAACAGCACGCTGCGCCGTGACGAGGGCACGCTGACGCAGAGTGCCGGGCGCATCAAGCTGGTGGCGCAGCCCGGCGATCGCTGGACCCTGCGCGCGTCGACGCAGCTTTCGAATACCTCGGTCGACTACGCGCCGTGGCAGTTGTACGACGCCAGCGCCAATGCACTGGCCTTTGCGCAGCGCTACGACGCCAGCACCGAAGACAATCCGCGCGACGTGCACACGACCTTTGATGTGCCCGGCTATGTCAAGCGCCGTTCCGACGTCTCACGGCTGCGTGCGGACTACGACGCCGGCGACTGGCTGGGGCTGCACGATGTCACGCACACCGCGGTGATCGGGCATGCCGGATTCGATCTGGGCACGATCATCGACATCGACGTCAGCCCGGCCGACGTCATCGTCACCGACTTCGGTGTCGACTATGCGCAGGACTCGATCGAGTTGCGCACGGCGGCCCAGGCCGACTCGCTTTTCGGTCTGGGTCATGACGTGCAACTGGTGCTGGGCCTGTATGGCCTGCAGTCCGACATGGACAGTCATCTCGACACCCTGGCTGGTGATGATCTGCTGGCGTTTGCGGCCAGCGGTGCGGGCTTTGATGCCTTGGGTCTGCCGTCCAGCGTCATCAACGACCTGCTGCAGTTGCCGAGCATTGCGATCAACGATGCGCTGCGGCGTGGCTTTTCCCAGCAGACCGACAGCTACGCCGCGTTCGGGCAGATCACCTGGCACTTCACCGAGCGCTGGTCGGCGATCGCGGGTCTGCGCGCCGGACACGACCGCAAGCGCGCCGAGTTCGATGTGCGGAGTGAGGGTCTGGGACTGGTGTCGATGGTTGTCGGCGCCAGTCCGTACACAGCGAAGCCCGAGCGTAGTGAATCCGATGTTTCGCCCAAGCTCGGACTGCAATACGACTGGACCGGCGATATCACGACCTTCGCCACCTGGACCCGCGGCTACAAGGGCGGCGGCTTCAACGCCACGGCGGAGTCGGAGACCACACAGGACGATCAGGGCAATACGGTCGACAATCTGCAGTTCGAAGCCGAGCGTGCGCAAAGTTGGGAGGCCGGGATCAAGAGCCGGCTGCTGGATGGCACGCTGACCGTCAACGCCACACTGTATCGCAGCGATATCGACAATCTGCAGGTTGTCGATTTCACCGGCTTCTCGTACCAGGTACGCAACGCCGCCGAGGCACGGCTGCAGGGTCTGGAGCTGGATCTACGCTGGCTGCCGCCGGTGGAGTGGCTGTCGATCAACGCCTCGCTGGGGATCAGCGACGCTAACTATCTGCGCTATACCAATGCGCCGCCGACCGCACCGCAGCAGGCTGATGGTGCCGACAGTCAGGACCTCAGCGGCAAGTCGCTGGCCAATGCGCCAGACCTTTCGGCGTCGCTGTCGCCGGTGATCAGTGTGCCCGTTGGCGCCGACCTGCTGCTGCAGTGGGGCGTGGATGCGAGCTATCGCGGTGACCAGTATTCGGCGACCGATCTGGACGCGCACAGCTTCCAGTCCGGCTACTGGCTGTTTGGCAGCCGCATCTCGATCGGTGCCGGCGACGGTCGCT
>JBFFJL010000386.1:0-3967 GCA_041555955.1 Nevskiaceae bacterium | reverse complement strand
GAGCGCTGGGGCGTGACGCTGCTGCAGGCCACGGCCGAGATGGACGCCGGGCCGGTATGGGCGTCGCGCGAGTTCGCCATGCGCAGTGCCAGCAAGTCCAGCCTGTATCGCAACGAAGTCACCGAAGCGGCGCTGGCCTGTGTGCTGGAGGCACTCGCACGCTATCCCGATTACCGCGCCGGGCATTGGCAACCGCCGCAGTTGTCCGAACGGCGTGATGTAAGGGGCTGCCAGCGTCCACCGATGCGTCAGAGCGATCGCGCAATTGACTGGCAAGGCGATGACTGCGCGGCACTGCTGTGCAAGCTGCATGCGGCCGATGGCGCGCCGGGCGTGCGGGCCAGTCTCATGGGTGTGCCGTGCAGCTTGTATGACGCGCGTGCCGAAAGCCGCGCGGTCGATGCCGCGCCGGGCAGTGTGGTCGCGCGACGCGACGATGCGCTGCTGCTGGCGGCGCGCGACGGTGCGGTGTGGATCGGACAGGTTCGACGGCTGGACCAGGACGATGCGATCAAGCTGCCCGCGGTATTGGCGCTGGGCGAGGTCTGTGCCGCGCTGCCGCTATGGCCGTCGGACGCCGGTGACGGCGCCGAGCTGAACTATCGCGAGAGCGCTGACGGCACCGTCGGGCTACTGTCTTTCGATTTCTACGCTGGCGCGATGGGGACCACGCAATGCCAGCGGCTGCTGGCCGCGATCGAGACCGCCAAGGCGCGGCCGACGCGGGTGCTGGTGCTGCTCGGCGGCGAGGACTTCTGGTCCAACGGCATCGACCTGAGACAGATCGAGCATGCCGACAGCCCGGCCGACGAATCGATGCGCAACATCGAGGCGATGGACGATGTCTGTGCCGCCCTGATTGACACCTCCGGGCAATGGGTGATCGCCGCGCTGCAGGGCAATGCCGGTGCCGGGGGAGCGTTCCTGGCGTTGACCGCCGATGAGCTGCATGCGCGGGCGCCGGTGATCCTGAATCCGCACTACAAGAACATGGGCAATCTCTACGGCTCGGAATACTGGACTTACCTGCTGCCGCGACGGCTCGGCGCCGACGGCGCCGGCCTGATGCAGCAGCGCCTGCCGATCACTGCAGCTCAGGCGCGCAGCCGGGGTCTGATCGATCGTGTGGTCGCCGGCGACGCCGCGAGCTTCCGTGCCGAGGTCGAGCGCTATGCCGTCACCCTGGCGCACGCGCCGGATTTCGAACAGCGCCTGCAGGCCAAGCGTGCGCGCCGCGTTGCCGATGAGGCACACAAAGCCCTGTCTGCCTACCGTGCTGAGGAACTGACGCAGATGTACCGCAACTTCTACGGCTTCGATCCGAGCTATCACGTGGCGCGCTGGCATTTCGTGCGCAAGACGCCGGCGTCGTGGACTCCGCGCCATCTGGCGCTGCACCGTGATCCGGCGTGCCAGCCGCGGAGCGCCGCATGACGATGCCTGCGGTATTGGTGGTGGACGACGAACTGCGCTCGCAGGAGGCGCTGCGGCGCACGCTGGACGAGGACTTCGAAGTGTTCTGCGCGTCCAATGTCGATGAGGCGCAGACCGTCCTCGAACGCGAGTTCATCCAGATCGTGCTGTGCGACCAGCGCATGCCCGGCACCTGTGGCATCGATTTTCTGAAGCAGGTGCGTTCGCAATACCCGGAAGTGATCCGCATCATCATCTCCGGCTTCACCGATGCGCAGGACATCATTGCGGCGATCAACGATGCCGGCATCTACCTGTACCTGCTCAAACCCTGGCAGCCCGATCAACTGGTGCTGGCACTGAAGAATGCGGCGCAGCTGTACGCGCTGCAGAACGAAAACCGTCGCCTCGCGCTGGACCTGCGGGCGGCGGCAGAGCCCCTGCGCAAGCGCGTCGAGGAACGCCGCGCAGTGGCGCGCGCGGCCTTCGACTTTCAGCGCGTCGTGCGGGCCCGGGACAGTTCGCTGAATCCGGTGATCGAAATTCTGCAGCGGGTGGCACCGTATGACGTGCCGGTGCTGCTCACCGGTGAGTCCGGAACCGGCAAGGAAGTGCTGGCGCGGGCGTTGCACTACGCCAGCGCACGTTCCGACAAGGCCTTCGTGGTCGAGAACTGTGCGGCGATGCCGGATCAGTTGCTGGAGAGTGAGCTGTTCGGACACAAGCGCGGTTCGTTCACCGGCGCCTTCGAGGATCACATCGGACTGTTCCAGCAGGCCGATGGCGGCACCATCTTTCTCGACGAGATCGGCGATACCTCGCCACAGTTCCAGGTCAAGCTGCTGCGCGCGCTGTCCGAAGGCGAGATTCGTCCGGTCGGCAGCCGGCGCACCTTGAGCGTCAACGTGCGCGTGATCGCGGCGACCCATCATGATCTGGAGCAGGAAGTCCGCGACGGACGTTTCCGCGAAGACCTGTACTACCGTCTGGCCGCGGTGTGTCTGTATACGCCGCCGTTGCGCGAACGTCCG
Source organism: Nevskiaceae bacterium (assembly GCA_041555955.1). GTDB lineage: Bacteria > Pseudomonadota > Gammaproteobacteria > Nevskiales > Nevskiaceae > Solimonas. Next base: position 1,523 of record JBFFJL010000386.1, on the reverse strand, counting down.
AACGATATTCCGCCGCTGGTCGAGCGCCTGGTCGAGCGTGCCTCGGGCATGCTTGGCCGCAAGGTGGAGCCGGTCAACGGCGAAGTCATGGCGTGCCTGATGCGGCATCGCTGGCCGGGCAATGTGCGCGAGCTGTTCAACGAGGTGCTGCGCATGGTCGCGCTGACCCCGGACGGCCGCTTGACGCCGGATCTGTTGAGCCCGCGGGTGCTGCGTGCGGCCGATGGCGCGGTGCAGGAACAGGAGCTGTCACTGCTGGCCGATCTTGAGGGTTCCCTGAAGGACCGCATGGAAAGACTCGAGGCGCGGGTGCTGCATGAGTCGCTGCTGCGCAACCGCTGGAACAAGACCCGCGCCGCGCTCGAGCTGGGACTGTCGCGGGTTGGGCTGCGCGCCAAGCTGTCGCGCTACGGACTGGAGAAGGACGCGTGAAGCTGCTGTGGCTGCAGTCCGGTGGCTGCGGCGGTTGTTCGATGTCCCTGCTGTGCCACGACGCTCCGGATCTGTTTGCTCAGCTTGCGCATGCCGGTATCGAAATCGTCTGGCATCCGAGTCTGTCAGAGGCCAGCGCGGATGAGGTACTGGATCTGCTTGGGGCCTACGAGCGTGGCGAGCAGGCACTCGACATCCTGTGCATCGAGGGCGCGATGCTGCGCGGGCCGCACGGCAGCGGCGGCTTCCATCGGATGGCGGGCAGTGGACGGCCGCTGACCGAGATCGTGCGCAATCTGTCGCAACGCGCGAAGTATGTGGTCGCGGTCGGCACTTGCGCGGCCTACGGTGGCATCACCGCCGCCGGGGCCAATCTCACCGACGCCTGTGGGCTGCAGTACGACGAACGTCAGCGTGGTGGCCTGCTGGACGCCACGTTCATCTCGCGCGGCGGCATGCCGGTGATCAACATCGCCGGTTGTCCAACGCATCCGGGCTGGGTGGTGGACACATTGATGAGCCTGGCATTGGGGCAGCTTGGGCCGCAGGATCTGGATGGGGTCGGGCGCCCGCGTTTGTACGCCGATCGTCTGGTGCACCATGGCTGCACCCGCAATGAGTTTTATGAGTTCAAGGCCAGCGCGGTGCAGCCCTCGGATCAGGGCTGCCTGATGGAGCACATGGGTTGCAAAGGCACGCGTGCACACGCGGACTGCAATACGCGCCTGTGGAACGGACAGGGCTCGTGTCTGCGTGGTGGCTTTCCGTGCATCGCCTGCACCGAGCCGGGCTTCGAGGAGCCGGGACATCCGTTGTCGCAGACGCCCAAGATCGCCGGCATCCCGATCGGCCTGCCGGCAGATATGCCCAAGGCCTGGTTTGTCGCACTCGGCGCCTTGTCCAAGTCGGCGACACCGCGGCGCGTGCGTGAGAACGCGGTGTCGTTCCGGATCGAGGTGCCGCCGGAAGATCACAAGAGCGGGCTGAAGTGACGATGAGCCAGCGCATCGTGGTCGGGCCGTTCAACCGCGTCGAAGGCGATCTCGAAGTGACGCTCGATTTTGCCGAGGGCCGGGTCAGTGCGGCCTACG
>JBFFJL010000385.1:0-3974 GCA_041555955.1 Nevskiaceae bacterium | reverse complement strand
TAGAACAGCTCAGGGTTGTAGTTGGTTTCACGAAACGGCCGCGAGTTGGCCCCATCGTAGAGCTGCCAGAATGACCGCTGTGAATAGGCAAAAAACAGGTTCCGGTTGATCAGACGCTGCTTGAGGCTGATTGAGAACAGCACTTCAGTATTGCTGGAGCGGTATTGCGGACTCCAGGTTGCAGGAATCATGTACATCGGCTTGTGCAGTGACAGGCCGTGCTTTTCGTTGACCAGGGTAAAGGCGTCACTGTCGCGGCGGAGATTGCCGAAGACATCGCGTCCTTCGGCTGTATGCAAGCGAATTTCCGCAGGATCTGCTTCGGCCGTGGCGGCCGGCAGTTCCGGACCAGTGATATCGATTGCGGGTTCGGCTGCTGCTGCGGTGAGTCCCGATGACGCAACAGCCAACGCGCAGATGCTGCGACGATAAACAAGCCTGAACACGTGCTAGTCCTTTATCTGTGTGCGACGACGCTTACGAGGGCAGCAGGGCGTCGACGTACGGTTTCATGACTCGCTCGACCCGGCACAAACGTGCGTAATGCCATAGTTTGCGCATGTTGACGTTGCGCTCCGCCAGAGCCGACCGTAGTGCGTCGACCGCGACATGCGGGCCAATCTTGTTACGGAACTTGAACAGATCGGTCAGCGTCTTTTCGAGGCTGTAGATGCGGACTTTGACGTTCTCGATCTGGTGCGTCTCAACGCCCTCGACGAATGCAGGTCCACCGAGCCGCGCGACACGTATGCGGGGAAATTCGACTCTCGGTTTGGCGGCGCGCCGCTCGATGGCTACGCTGACCGCGTCAGGATCGTCCTCACCCAACTCGTGAAAGGCGAGTGCCGATTGCAGGCAAATCACGCCGTTGGGAATGGCGCGAGCGACGATGGCCAGCGCCAGTCCTGAAGATGGGCGCGCGTCTGCAGGAACGTAGCTTCCGCGCCCGAGTTTTTTCAGCAGCCCACGATCGCACAGCCGGCGCAGATACTCGGCCTGTATGCCATAGGGAACGAGGTCCTTTGGCCGCAGTACACCGAGCTTATGCGCCATCTGTAAGATGCGTTCGGACTTGCTGTGCTCGTCCATCTGTGCATAACGCCCGCAAGAATTAATAAGTGTGTATGTTTTGAAACGCCGTCATTATCCGAGCTCAAGGTGCGGTCTTCAATCCTTGCATGAATTATTGATCGTAGACTTATGTAAACATTAAATATTTATTGAAAGGATGTAGTTCAAAAAGCACGCCATGCTGTTCGATATCGCCTTGTTCTTAGCCGTCGCGGTGCTCTTCGTGCCGCTGTTCAGGCGTCTCGGCCTGGGCGCCGTCCTCGGCTATCTGGCCGCCGGCGCGGTGATTGGCCCATCCGGTTTGGGTCTGATCGGGCAAGTCGAGGAAGTCCTGCATTTCTCCGAGTTCGGCGTTGTGCTGCTGATGTTCCTGATCGGCCTCGAACTGCAGCCAAGTCGGCTGTGGACCCTGCGGCGTATGGTTTTTGGTCTGGGTGGAGCACAGTTGCTGCTGAGTGGCATCTTGTTGGCCGTGGCGGTGCGGTTGCTCGCCGTGCCGTCGCCGCAGGTGGCGGTAGCGATCGGGTTTGGTCTCGCGATGTCGTCGACTGCTCTGGTGCTGCAGTTGCTGTCGGAGCGCAAGGAACTGTCCACTCGTCACGGGCGCGCGGCTTTTTCGATTTTGCTGTTCCAGGATATTGCGGTGATTCCGATGCTGGCCGTGATTCCGCTGCTTGCCCCGCAGATCAACGACGGTGCCCACGGGCCAGGATGGATCGAGACGCTGAAGACACTGGGTGTGTTCGCTGTGGTGGTTTGGGGCGGGCGTTATGCGGTGCGGCCAGTCTTGCGGATGGTTGCCGCGGCCGAGACGCCGGAGCTGTTGACGGCGGCCGCGCTGCTGATCGTGATCGCCACCGCGCTTGCAATGGATGCGGTCGGCCTGTCGATGTCGCTGGGCGCGTTCTTGGCTGGAGTCCTGTTGGCGGAGTCCGAGTATCGCCATCAGTTGCAGGCAGATATCGAGCCCTTCAAGGGCATGCTGCTGGGTTTGTTCTTCATCGCTGTCGGCATGTCGGCGGACGTTGGTCAGCTGGCGTCGCAACCGCTGAATATTCTGGGCCTGGTGGCGTTGCTGCTGGCGATCAAGGCAACCGTGCTTTTCGGCCTTGGGCGCTATATCGGCTTGCCGGCCGCATCCGCGCGCGCACTGGCAAGCGCGCTGCCGCAAGGCGGCGAGTTCGCATTCGTTCTGTTCAGCGCTGCGACCGTTGCCGGACTGATCGACCGTCAGATGACGGCGCAACTGGTTTTGGTAGTGACCTTGTCGATGATCGCTACGCCGGCTCTCTATGCCATGCAGGCGCGTTGGCGCGATCGCGGCGAAGCGGACCGACCGTACGACCAGATAGAAGGCGCCGAGGACGGCAGCGTGATCATTGCTGGATTCGGTCCTTTCGGTCAGATCGTCGCACGCATCCTGCGCGTCAAGCGCATTCCGTTCACGGTGCTTGACAAGGACTCCACGCAGGTCGATTTCGTGCGTCGCTACGGCAATGCCATTTTCTACGGCGATGCGGGCCGCATCGAACTGCTGCGCGCCGCGCGTGCCGGCAAGGCACGGTTGTTCGTGCTCACGATTCCGGACATCGAGGCTTCGTTGCGGGTGGCCACGGTGGTGCGGCAGCATTTCCCCAGACTGCCGATCTACGCGGTCGCACTGAACCGCCAGCACGCGATGCAATTGATGGACATGGGTGCCAAGCTGATTATCCGGCGTAGCCTGTATTCTTCGCTGGAGATGAGCCGAGATATTCTGACTACTTTGGGCGAGACTCCCGAGGAGGCTGCGCGAGTCGTGGAGATGTTCCGCAAGCACGATGAAGCGACGCTGCGGCGGCAGCATGCGGTCAAGCACGATGAGGCGCTGGTGATCCAGACCGCGCACGAAGCTGCGTTGGAGTTGGAGCAGCTCTTCGAGCAAGATCGCCCGCAATGATGGGCTCAATGGCGCATGTCATTGTTGCCGTTGTTGCACTCGGACTGGGTATCGCCTTTGTCTCCGCTGATCGTCACTCGCGGACGTCGCAGGCGCTGGCGACAGCCTTTGTCGCGATCGGATTGTCTGTCTATCTGAACGTCGTGGTTTTACAGCGCCTGGGCGAGGTCCCGGCGTGGGCGGGCTGGTTCGCGTTGCCGGAGAGCGTCGCGATCATCAGTGTGCTGGAGTGGGTGCTGCGCGTGCGGCGCACGCTGCCGGTCGCCGCTGACGTCGACACCCGTGTAGGGGACTATGCGCTGCGCGCGGGCCAGGTGACTGGCGTGGTCTACGGGGTGTTGTCGATCGCGCTGCCGGCACAGCGCATCGAAGCGTTCGGGCGTGGCGCCGATGGGTTCGCGCCGGTGACGAGTCCGGTGTTCTGGATATTCATGTCGCCCATTTTGCTGTCGATGCTGACGGGCCTGTTCGGCATTCTGTTGCTGCTGAACCGGAGGCCTGATCGGGCCGAGGCAATCCGGGTGCTGGCCATGGCGCTGGCGACACCGTTCTTCGTCAGCGGTTTTGTCCTGCCGCTGGACTGGTCGGCGCTGACCTCCGCAGTGGGCGAGATGATCTTCTTCATCGGCGCGGTGCACTATCACGAGCTGCAGGGGCAGCGCGGACAGTTCATGTCGCGATTCCTGTCGCCGCAGGTGGCGCGTCTGGTGGCCGAACGCGGCCTCGAGCAGGCAATGCGCGAGTCGCAACGCGAGATTACGGTCGTGGCCTGCGATCTGCGCGGATTCACGGCCTATGCGGCTGCGCAGTCGACCACACAGGTCCTATCCGTACTGCGTGAATACTACGACGCTGTTGGGGAAATCGTTTCCGAGTACAACGGCACAATCAAGGATTTCGCAGGGGATGGCATTCTGATTCTGGTCGGTGCACCGCTGCCGGTGGCGTATCACGCGCGCCGGGG
>JBFFJL010000384.1:0-3976 GCA_041555955.1 Nevskiaceae bacterium | reverse complement strand
TCATGCTGCGCAGCCGATGCAGCTTGTCCTCTTCGGAATAACCGCGGACCAGCGACGCCGCCGCGATCGCGCCGGCATTGATCATCGGGTTCAGCGGTCGGCCGGTGACGGCTTCGAGACTGATCGAATTGAAGGCGTCGCCGGTCGGCTCGACGCTGATGCGTTTCAGGACTTCCTCGCGACCGCGGTCCTCCAGGGCCAGGCCGTAGACCAGCGGCTTCGACATCGACTGGATCGTGAACGGCACGCCCGCATCGCCGACCTGATAGACGTGACCATCGCAGGTGGCGATGCAAATCGAGAACCAGTTCGGGTCGGCCTTGGCCAGCTCCGGGATGTAGGTGGCGACTTCACCGCCATGGTCCTGCGCATACCGTGCATGCAGATCTTGAAGATAGGCCTGGATCGGCCCGACGGCTTTCAGATCAGCCGTTGGATTGGATGCATCAGACATGGGACTCCCATCAGTCTTCTTGTGTTGTTTGTGTTGTCGCCTGCCGCCTTCGTTCGACCGTTGATTGCGCTCGACATCCGTTGATCTTTCCCAGAACGATCAGTTGATACGCCCGCAAGTTTCATTCCTACTGGCTTCGCCCATTCGCATTGCTGACCGCGGTGCGGAGCATTTCCGGTGGTGCAGACGATCCACTTCGTGCCCGGAAGCGACGACCCGACATCCCTGTGATGGTTTCGGCGTACACATGAGGGCTCCGCTGACATCAGGACATCACTTGAGGCGACCCGGACAAAAATCGTCACCCGAGTACGGTCCAGGCTTTTGTCATGGCGCAGCCCACGAAGATCCCGATCAGAAAGCTCCAGTAGCCCCAACGGTATCGACGTTTTATTCGCAAACGCCCCGATATCGGATCGTAGTAACGCATCGACTCACCCGATTCCTGAACTTCCCCTATCCCGCATGCCGAAGCAATGCCATGCCGATAATGGCGATCGCTGCACCGACCCAGGCCCCGATCAGAAACAGCAGCATTGCATCACCCGCGGTGGCGCAGTTTTGCCGGACTCAGCACGCGCCTGCGCCTGAGCCCCCACAAGCCCATCAGCGGCAACAGGCCGAGCCCGAAGCTGCCGCCGCCGCTCTTCTTGCCGCCGTCACTGCTGCCGTCCCCGCTGCCGCCACCGGTGCTGTCCTTCAGCACACCCGGCGCACCCGGGTCGACGATCACGCCGTTGGCGAGTCCGTCTGCATCACCGGCGCCGCCGTCGGTCAAGGTCAGCGTCACGGTGTCGCCGTCAATCACCGCATGCGGGTACACCGCACAGGTCGTCGCGCACTTGATGTACGCATCCGGTGCCGTGCCCGCCGGGAACTCGATCGTCACCGTGATCGTGCCGCCCGGCGTCAGGCCGTTGATCGTGAGGTTGTAGAAGCCTTCCGGATACGTATGGCTGGCCGGTGCGTTGTCCGGCGTGTCCGTGCCCTCGAACAGCACGATGTTCCCCGCCGGGATCGTCGCGGTGACGTCTCTGCCTTGCGGGTCTGCGGTCGTCGCCGTGGTGACGTTGCCCGTCGCTGTGGCGATGACCTCGACACTGTCACGGCTGCTGCCACTGAGGTTGTGGCACACCAGGGTGTAGGTGTAGGTCCCGGCGCTGCTGATGCTCTGCTCGCTGCTGCCGCTGGGGGCCTGGTCGCCGCTCCAGTCGTCTTCGGCTTCGCAGGCATCGGCGTTGCTGCTGCTCCAGCTCAGGGTCACGCTGCCCGGGGCGGTCAGGGTGTCCTGATCGACATGCAGCTGCACGTTCGGCAGATCCGCCGCCGCCACCAGCAGGGTCGCGCGCGCCTGGATGCTGTAGCCCTCCGGTGAGGTGCAGCTGAGGATGTAGGTCTGTTCGCCTTCGCTGTCGTACGGACCCACCAGCGTGCTGCCGCTGGTGCCCTGGGCGCCGCTCCAGGCGCCGGAAGCGCTACAGCTTTGCGCATTGCCGGCATCCCAGTGCAGCGTGGTCTGTGTGCCCACAGGGATCTGGCTGTCTTCCAGGCGCAGCTGGATCGTCGGGTACAGCACGCCTTCACCCGTCAGCGTCACCGTGTCTGCACTGCTCGGGGCATCGCTGGTGATCGTCAGCAACGCCGGCTGGGCGCCTTCCCGATCCGGCGTCAGGCTGATCCCCAGCGTGCAGCTGCCGCCCGGCGGCACCGCTGCAGTGCAGCCGTTGGCTTCGATCGTGTAGCTCCCCGCCTTCAGGCCGCTCAGGCTCAGGCTGCCGACATGCAGGTCGGCCGTCCCAGAATTGCGGATCGTCAGGTTGTGGATGCCGCTGCTACGGCCCACCAGCTGCGCGCCGAAGTCCAGGCGGCTCTGTACCGACAGCAGCGGCTGTGTGCCGGTGCCGCTGAGACTCACCGTGTCCGGCGTGCTCGGGGCGTCGCTCGGGATCGTCAGCGTACCGGTGCGACTTCCCGTCGCGGTCGGCGTGAACGTCACGCTGATCGTGCAGCTGCCGCTCGGCGCCACCGTCGCGCAAGTGTTGCTGCTGATCGCGAAGTCGCCACTGATACCCGGCGTGCCGACGTGCAGGTCAGCCGTGCCGGGGTTGCGCACCGTCACGCTCAGTGCACCACTCGTGGTATTGAGCAACTGATTGCCAAAGTTCAGTGCGCTGGGGTTGGTCGACAGCTGCGGCTGGATGCCGGTGCCGCTCAGGGCCACGGTATCGGTGCCGTTGGGGCCGCTGCTGACGATGCTCAGGTTGGCGCTGTAAGCCTGTGCCGCCGTCGGGCTGAAGGTCACAGTGATCGTGCAGAAGCTGCCGGCCGCCAGCGACGCCGGACAGTCGTTGGTCTGACTGAAGCCGGTGCCGCCGCTGATCATCGTGATCGTCAGCGCGGTGTTGCCCGAGTTCGTCAACGTGATGGCCTGTTGGGCGCTCTGCCCCACCAGCACGTCACCGAAGTCGTGGCTGCTCGGGTCCAGGGTCACTTCGGCTTGCAGGCCGGTGCCGGTCAGGGTGAAGACCAGACTGCCGTTGCTCAGCGCCGGGCTGGTGGCCACGGTCTGCGTGGCGCTGCGCGCACCCGCTGCAGCCGGCGTGAAGGTGTACTGGATCGTGCAGCTGGCGTTCACCGCCAGCGTCTGACCCGAGCAGTTGTCGGTACCCTTGGCGAAGTCGGTCGGGTTGGTACCGCCGGCCGTCAGGCCGGTGATCTGGACCGACACGTTGCCGTCGTTCTTCAGCGTCACGGTCTGTGCGCTGCTGGTGCTGCCGACAGCGGTATCGGGGAAGCTCGTGGTGCTGGCGTTGGTGTCGACGAGCAGGCTGACCACCGGCGCAATGCCGGTGCCGCTCAGGCTCACGGTCGCCTGGCCACTGGCAATGCTCAGGTTACCGCTGTAGGTCGTCTCACTGGTCGGGCTGAAGGTCACGTGTACCGTGCAGCTGCCCGAGGCCGGCACCGTGATGCTGCCACTCGTGCCCGCGCAGTCGCCGGCTTCGAGGACGACATTGAATCCACTCGGCACGCTCAGTGCCACGCCGGTCTGTGCGGAGTTGGCCGCATTGCTGATCGTCACGGCCTGCGAGGCACTGGTCGTGCCGGACGGCACGTTGCCGAAACTCAGTGAGGCCGGATCGGCCGACAGCGGGCTCACGTACTCGAACGCACCCAGATCGCAGGCGTCGATCTGTGGGCGACTCACGCCGCGCTGATCCGTAGGAACCGTCCCGCCGCAGTTGCCAGCGGCATCCACCACCGGGCTGCCGAACGCGAGAATTGCCAGCGTCTGCGGACCGGCGCTGCCGTTGGCAGCGAGCGTGTTCGCCAGCAGCGGATCGGCGGTGATGAACGCGGGCAACGCCGCCGCATTCTCCAGCGCCGCGCTCATCATCACCAGACTTCCGGTGTTGCTCACCGTCGCCGTGCTGGACGCTTGGTTGTCCAGCACCAGATCGCCACCCACCTTGGCCGGCTTGTGCGAGACCAGATCGTTGATCGCGCTGCTGCCGTTGCTGG
>JBFFJL010000383.1:0-3978 GCA_041555955.1 Nevskiaceae bacterium | reverse complement strand
TTGGTCATCCGGAGCAGCATCGTGCAATCTCATTGAGGGAGGCAGCGATCCTGCAAAGCTTCCCTCGCAACTACGCGTTCGTCCCAGATGATGGGGAAGTGAGTTTCAAGGTGCTTGGACGACTGATCGGCAATGCCGTCCCCGTCAATCTTGGTCGCGCAATCGCTCGAAGCATTCATCAGCATCTCGATTCGATTGATCTACATTGACCTCCAAGCCAGTGCATCGTCGATGCCGCGACCACCCCCAACGTCGCCAGAGATCAGTCGCCGAATGGCGAAGGTCCGGCGGAAGGACACAGACGCAGAACTTGCCCTGAGGCGAGAAATTCATCGAATCGGGTTGCGATACAGGGTTGGGTTTGAAGTCTTGAAGAAGCCACGCCGTGTTGCGGATGTTGCTTTCCCAATTAAGAAGGTTGCCGTTTTCATAGATGGTTGCTTCTGGCACGGCTGTCCATCACATGCGTCGTGGCCAAAGAGGAATGCGGAGTTTTGGCGGCAAAAGATCGACGCCAATAGATTGCGGGACTTGGATACGAGCGAGCGTCTGCGTGCGCTCGGTTGGACGGTGCTCAGGTTCTGGTCCCATGAGTCCCCGGCCGAAGCTGCGATGAAGGTGGCGCGAACGATTGCGGCAGCCAGCAAAAGTAAGGCGGGAGTCGCTCAGCGCAATGAATGATGTTGACCGTCAAACGAGTACATATCGCGCTCGCCCTGAGCCGGGGCAGCTCGTCGAAGTGCGTCGTCGTCAGTGGATCGTGGCCGACATCGATGCCTCTGGACTCGATACCGGCACTCCTCAGCACTGCCTGACTCTGTCGTCGATCGACGAGGATGGTCTCGGCGAGGAACTACAAGTCGTCTGGGAGATCGAGCCCGGCGCTCAGGTCATTGAGAGGGCGGGCCTGCCTTCGGTCACGGGGCAGGACGATTCGGTCATGCTCGACGCCTTCCTTGATGCCGTGCGATGGGGTGCCGCCACCAATGCCGATCGTGGGTTTCTCCAAGCGCCGTTCCGCAGTGGCGTCAGCATCGAGGACTTCCAGCTCGACCCGCTGGTGCGCGCCATCGACATGGCTCGCGTCAACCTACTCATCGCGGACGACGTCGGCCTCGGTAAGACCATCGAAGCCGGTCTGGTCATTCAGGAATTGCTGCTGCGGCATCGCGCCCGCACCGTCCTGATCGTCTGCCCCGCGTCGCTTCAGGAGAAGTGGCGTGTCGAGATGCTAGAGAAGTTCGGCCTCGATTTCCGCGTGGTCGATACCGACTACATCAAACAGCTACGACGCGAGCGCGGCATCCACGCCAACCCATGGACGTCGCATCCACGCCTGATCACGTCGATGGATTGGGCCAAGAGTGGCGAGGGCTTGCGCGCCATGCGCGACGCGATCCCACCGCACGTCGGGCACCCGCGCAAGTTCGATCTGCTGGTCGTGGACGAAGCTCACAACGTCGCGCCCGCAGCAGGCGTGCACTACGCGCTGGAGAGTCAGCGCACTCGCTTCGTCCGCGCCATCGGCCCGCACTTCCAGCATCGTCTGTTCCTGACCGCGACGCCGCACAACGGCTACACCGAGTCGTTCACCTCACTACTGGAACTGCTTGACGACCAGCGTTTCGCGCGCAACATCCTCCCCGACGAGAAGCGCCTGAGCCAGGTGATGATCCGTCGCCTGAAGAGTGATCTGGTCGATGCGGATGGCAATCCACTGTACGCACGGCGCACCTTGCAGGCGCTCGAAGTTCCGTACACGACGGAGGAGCGCGAGATTCATCGTAAGCTGGACGACTACTGCGCCAGCCGTGAGAAGGACGCCGAGAGCACGAGCAACGGTTTCGGCACGGCCTTCGTCAATCGCCTCCTCAAGAAGCGCCTGCTCTCGTCGCCAGCGGCGTTCGCGTCCACACTCGAAAAGCACGTCGCGTCGCTGTCCGAAGCACGGCCCGTGAAGCCGGATGCGATGGCCGAGCGCATCCTGCACAAGGCAATTCTGAAGGTCGACGAGGACTATGCCGACGACAGGGAAGTCGAGAACGCACACGCCGAAGCCATTGAGGAAGCCACGCGCCGCTCGATGCCGCTGACGCCGGAGCAGCGGGCGCTGTTGGACGAGTTGCGGGCGTGGGCGCAGCGCGCCCGCAATCAGGCCGACTCCAAGGCCCAAGCCATCCTCGACTGGCTCACGGTCAATCTTAGGACCAACGGCGAGTGGAACGATCGCCGGGTGATCCTGTTCACCGAGTACCGCACCACGCACCAGTGGATGCAGCAAATCCTCGCCAGCCACGGCTTCGGCAGCGAGCGTCTCAGCCTGCTCCACGGCGGGATTTCCCAAGAAGAGCGCGAACCGATCAAGGCAGCGTTCCAAGCCTCTCCGCAGGATTCTCCCGTCCGCATCCTGCTCGCTACCGATGCAGCCTCCGAAGGCATCGACCTGCAGAACCACTGCAATCTGCTCATCCACTTGGAGATCCCCTACAACCCCAACGTGATGGAGCAGCGCAACGGTCGTATCGACCGCCACGGGCAGCGCGAGAAGGAAGTGCTGATCTGGCATCCGGTCGATGGTGGCGGCCCGAACGGCGCATCGGTCGGCGGCCACGGCGAGGACATCCTGCGCGCACTGCGTAAGCTGGATTCGATGCGCGCCGACATGGGCAGCGTCAACCCGGTCATCGCACCGCAGATGTCGGGCCTCATCGAAGGTTCGCTGAAGGAATTGGACACCCGCATGGCCGAGGCGCGGATCGCGCGGGCCAAGAACTTCGTTCGCGCCGAGCGCGAGTTGAAGGAGCGCGTCGCCAAGCTACACGAACGCCTGCTCACCACCAAGCAGGACTTTCACCTCACGCCCGACCACGTCCTGATGGCCGTGAAGACCGGCCTCGCGCTGGCCGGCCGTCCGCCGCTGGAGCCCGTCGAACTGGCGGGCGCGCCTGCGGGCAGCGTCTTCCGGATGCCGGCGCTATCCGGCTCGTGGGCGCGCTGCCTGGAAGGGCTGCGCCATCCGCACACCCAGAAGATGCGGCCCATCACCTTCGACCATGCCCTCGCCAGTGGCCGCGACAACGTCGTGCTCGTCCACCTGAACCATCGCTTGGTGCAGATGTGCCTGCGCCTGCTGCGCGCCGAAATCTGGGCGCAGGATGACGTGAAGAAATTGCACCGCGTCACCGTCCGCACCGTGCCGGATGCACTCGTCGATGGCCCCGCCGTGGTCGTCGTCTCGCGGCTGGTCGTCACTGGAGGCAACCACCATCGGCTGCACGAGGAACTGACGGTATCGGGCGGCTATCTGCGCGACCAATCGTTCCGCCGCGAAGAAGGCGTCACCCGTGTCCAGCAGTGGTTGGACGAAGCGAAGCCGATCACGGTGGTTCCCTCCCTGTTCGATGCCCTCCGCGTCCGTTTCGACCGTCAGCAGGAGGCGATCCTGAAGGCCGTCGAGGCCCGCTCCAAAGAACGTCTCCGCTACCTGACCAACACGCTCCAGACCCGCAAACAGCAGGAGCTTGACGATATCGGCACCGTGCTCGATGAATTGGAAAAGGCGATCCAGTCCGAGTTGAAGAAGGAGCAGCAGCCCGAACAGCTCACGCTTTTCACTGAGGACGAGCGCACGCAACTCCGGCGTGACATCGCCGCGTTGGAGGCGCGCCTCGCGCGCATCCCCGACGAGCGCGGGATGGAGATGCAGGCTATCGAATCCCGCTACGCCAAGCTCGATGACCGCACCTTCCCTGTCGCTGTAATCTTCATCGTTCCGGAAGGCAGCGCAAGATGAGTCGCGGCGTTCGATATTCGCTATCCGGATTCGCGCATGCCGATGACGCTCAGTTGCTGGGCAAGCTCACCGACGCGGTTGCCTCGACGGGTATACAAAGCACACGCACGACCCAGATAGAAACGTGGAAGACCCAGATCGCGCTCCTGAACGCCGAAGGGCACCAGCCCAGGCGTGTGTGCCAG
>JBFFJL010000382.1:0-3980 GCA_041555955.1 Nevskiaceae bacterium | reverse complement strand
GCGGACGCCTCGCTCCACCACTGCGGAGCACCGGCAAAGCTCAGTGCCACGACCGCCAGCACCAGGTTCGCCGCCAGCAACTGCAAGCCGAAGCGCCCCCAGGCAACACCAGGAACATACACCGCGTCGCGACGCAGACGTCGCAGCAACAGCATGGCGTTGACCCAGGCGGTGATCGACGTCGAGGCCGCCAGGCCGACATGACCGAATGCAACGTCGTAATGGCGCGCCAGCACGAACAGGACAACGCTGACCGTCATTCCCACAGCCAGCCCGATCATCGCGTAACGCACCGGCTGCCGCGTGTTCTGCCGCGCATAGAAGCCGGGGGTCAGCACCTTGATCAGGGAAAAACCGATAAACCCGATTCCATAGGCCCACAAGGCATAGGAGGTCATCGTGATATCGCTGGCCTCGAAGCGGCCATAGCCGTAGACCGTCGCTACCAACGGGCCGGCCAGGGCCACCATGCCGACTGCCGCGGGCAATCCAATCACCAGCATCAGCCGCAGACTCCAGTCGAGCGTCGCGGAAAAATCCTCGGTAGAGCGCAGGGCATGCTGGGCGGACAGGGTCGGCAGGATCGCCGTTCCGATCGCGATGCTGAAGATCCCCAGCGGAAACTCCATCAAGCGGTTGGTGTAATACAGCCAGCTGACCGGACCGTCGCCCAGATGCGTCGACAGATTGGTATTCAGCAACAGGCTGATCTGCGCCACCGATGAACCGATCAGGACCGGCACCATCAAGTTGACGATGCGTCGAACGCGGGGATCACGCCAGCCCCAGCGCGGTCGTGGCAGCAGCCGCAGGCGCAGCAGCGACGGCCACTGAAACAGGAATTGCAGAATGCCAGCGGCAAAAACCGCCCAGGCCAAGGCCTGCACCGATCCCGAATCAATGAACGCAGAAGCGATCAGACAGACATTCAGAATCACCGGGGTAAACGCCGGCACGCCGAAATGTCCGTAGGCGTTGAGCACGCCACCGGCCATCGACGTCAACGAGATGAACATCAGATACGGAAAGGTCCAGCGCAGCAGCTGGGCGCTGAGGGCAGCTTTGTCAGGGTCCACGGCAAACCCCGATGCGAAGGCCCAGACCAGTAGAGGTGCGGCGATACAGCCAAGTACAGTGATCACCGACAACACGCCGCCGAGTGTGCCGGCCACGACTGCGACCATGTCGCGGGCATCGTCGTGATTGCCGGTCGTCTTAACTTCGGTGAAAACCGGCACGAACGCCTGCGAAAAGGCGCCCTCGGCAAACATGCGTCGCCCGAAATTAGGAATCATCAGCGCCACCAGAAAGGCGTCCATGCCGCCGCCGGCGCCGAACTTGCTGGCCAGCATGATTTCACGCACCAGACCCAGGACGCGCGATAGCAGCGTCATCAACCCGACAAGGCCGGTGGATTTGAGCAGGGATCTGGGCATGGCGCGCAGTTTAGCGTCTGTCGTTAAACACGTGCCTTTTCAGCTGTTTCCGCTTCATGCCGGGCTGAGAAATCTCAATTGACAAAGCCTGGTCGCACGGACATACTTCGCGCCCTTTTTTTCTTTAGCCGGCGTCCAGTCCGGTTTCGCAGGAGCAGCACCTTGGCCAATATCGCCAGCGCGAAAAAGCGCGCCCGTCAGTCAGAAGTGCGTCGTGCCCGCAATGTGGCGCAGCGCTCCATGGTCCGCACCACGATCAAGAAGGTCGTGAAGGCCATCGAAAGCCAGGACAAGGCGGTCGCCCAGGCGGCATACACCGCAATGGTCCCGGTCATTGATCGCTATGCGACCAAGGGCATGATCCACAAGAACAAGGCAGCACGTCACAAGGCGCGCCTGACGGCAGCAATCAAAGCGCTGGGCTGATCTGCAGCCTGCGTTGCTGTTTGAGGAAGGCGGGCTACGGCCCGCCTTTTTCGTGCCCGACACTTCCCGTTAGGGCAATTTCACCTCCGTGAAATTCCTCTTTCTGATTCAAACCGGGGTGGGTACTATTCGACCCGCGTTGTCAGATATTTCCGGTCCTGCAGCCGTGGGGACGGCGACCGGAACGGTGACCGCACACAAGCTGCCGGATGCACGCGTCGCGGCAGTCAAGTTCATACGGGATACGGGAGTAACACGATGCATTCTTCACGGCATAACCCGCCGTCGGTGTCTCTGCGCCTGACAGCCATTGCAGCAACGGTCATCACCTGTTTTGCGGCGCCCGGATGGGCACAGGACATTGATCCAGAGCTGCCTGAACCAGTTGCCATTGACGCAGAAGGCGCACCGGTCGAGGCTGCCGCCGACGCCCCGCAGGCTGAAATCGAACTCCTGCCCGAGGCCGAACCTCTGCTCCCGTTTGCACCTACAGAGGCTGCACCAGTCGTTGCCGAAACCGTACCCGTCGAGCCGCTGCGCGAAGATGCCGCAGCTCTGGATTCGATCGAGGTCACTGGATCACGTCTGAGCCGCGCCGCAATGGAAGGCGCTCTGCCCGTCACCGTCATCAGTCGTGACGCCATCCAGTCCAGCGGCAAGATTTCGGTTGCCGACGCGCTGCGCTCATCGACTTTCAACAGCTTCGGCTCCTATACCTCGATTTCTGGCAGCAGTGGCCAGGGCCAGAGCGTGGCCTCCCTGCGCGGTCTGGGTTCGAACCGCACGCTGGTACTGGTCGACGGTCGCCGCATCGCGACCTCTCCGTCGCTGCAGGGCTCGGGCGTCGACCTCAACACGATTCCCCTTGCGGCAGTTGAGCGTATTGAAGTCCTGTCTGACGGCGCTTCGGCTGTGTACGGCTCCGATGCCATTGGCGGCGTGATCAACGTCATCCTGCGCAAGGACTTCAACGGCGTCGAGATTTCCGCCGGTCTTGGCAGCCCGGACAATGCTGGCGGCGACGAGCAGGACGCCTCGATCGTGGCAGGCCTGTCGACTGGCGACAGCCGCATGCTGTTCGGCGCGGCCTACACCAACAAGCAGCCCATCTTCCTGCGCGATCGCGACTACTCGCGCAGTCAGTTCGGCGCACAGAATCCCGACGGCACCTATAACTTCTCTGAAACCGCCGGTATCAGCGGCTTCGGCAACACTATCTTCAACGGCGATTTCAGCGAAACGCGTGCGGTTGTCGATGCGGGTTGCCAGGAATCACTGGGCTACTACCGCATGGTCGATGATGTCGGCAATTTCACCGGCATCCAGGGCGGCGACATGTGCGGCTTCGACTTCACACAGTTCGCTGCAGACACCACGGAGCTGACCACCAGCTCGGTGTTCGTCAAGTACGCCTATGACATCGACTACAACCTTGCCTTCGAGATCACAGCGACGTACGCACAATCCGAGAGCTTCGGCCGTTTCGCGCCGGCACCGGACTTGCTGTTCGTTCCGGGCGACGCCCCCACCAACCCGTATGGCGAAGACGTTTATGTCGCCCATCGCTTCCTGCCATTGGGCACGCGCGACAACAACAATCGCTCGGGCGTACTCAGCATCCTGCCCGTTGTGCGCTACAACTTCGGCGACTGGGATATCGAAGCCGGCGCGCGCATCAGCCGCTTCACCTTCACAGAGCTGGGCGGTGGCTACCTGCTGCGCTCGGTCGCAGCCTCTGCCGCCGCCGACGGCAGTTACAATCCCTTCGACCTTTCGAACCCTGGCGACCAGGACACGCTGAACTCGATGGTCGTCACGACCACGCGTGATGGACTGACCGAGTACCGCGAGCTGTTCACTACGGTACACGTGCCGCTGTTTGATACCGCCAACGGCGTCATCGACAGCGCCTGGGGTGGCGAGTACCGCCAGGAACGCTTCTTCGACAACTACGACTCGCAGTCAGAAGCTGGCACTGTTGGCGGCTCCTCCGGCAACTCGTCCAGCGGCGATCGCAATGCCTATGCGGTGTTTGGAGAAGTCGTGGTGCCGTTACCGGCACAGGTCGAGGTCGACGTCGCTGCGCGCTACGACCACTACTCCGACGCTGCTGGCGGC
>JBFFJL010000381.1:0-4003 GCA_041555955.1 Nevskiaceae bacterium | reverse complement strand
CTGTTGAATGTCTTCGCACATGAGCTGCTGCAACGCGGCGTACTGCGGCTGACGCCGGAGGATATCTTCTCGGCCGTGTCCGGGGTGCATCTGCGCTGCCGCGGCGCCTATGCCTGCGTGGCCATGATCACCGGCTACGGCATCGTCGGATTCCGCGATCCCTACGGCATCCGTCCCGCGGTCTATGGCGTGCGTGAGACCGCCAACGGTCTCGATCACATGATCGCGTCTGAATCCGTGGCCCTGGACGCTCTGGGTTTTGAACTGCTGGGTGACATTGCGCCGGGCGAAGCGGTGCTGATCACGCTCGACGGCAAGCTGCATAAGCGCCAGTGCGCTGCCAATCCGATCTATTCGCCGTGCATTTTCGAGCACGTCTACCTGGCGCGGCCGGATTCGGTGATTGACGACATCTACGTCTACAAGGCGCGTCTGCGCATGGGCGTGAAGCTGGCCGAAAAGATCCTGCGCGAGTGGCCGGATCATGACATCGACGTCGTCATTCCGATTCCCGATACGTCGCGCGTCGCGGGTGCCGAGCTCGCTGCGCGTCTGAACGTGCACTACCGCGAAGGCTTCATCAAGAACCGCTACATCGGCCGCACCTTCATCATGCCGGGGCAGGCGCAGCGCAAGAAGTCGGTGCGCCAGAAGCTCAATCCGGTCGGCGTCGAATTCCGTGGCAAGAACGTGCTGCTGGTCGACGATTCCATCGTTCGCGGCACGACCTCGCAGGAAATCGTCGAAATGGCCCGCGAGGCTGGTGCGCGCAAGGTCTACTTCGCCTCGGCGGCGCCGCCGGTGCGCTATCCCAACGTCTACGGCATCGATATGCCGACCAGCACCGAGCTGGTTGCCCATGGCCGTACCGTCGAGCAACTGGAAAAACTGCTCGGTGCCGATCGCCTGATCTATCAGGACCTCGAAGACCTGATCGACGCGGTGCGCCAGGGCAATCCCGCCATCACCCGGTTCGACTGCTCAGTGTTCACCGGCGAATACATCACGCAGGACGTCACGCCTGAATATCTGAATCAGCTCGAACTGTTCCGGTCCGACTCGGCAAAGGCAGCGCGCAGCCGTTCGCGCACGATGATCGAGTTGCCCAACGCGTCCTGAGAGTCGTCTCGCCGCGAGGCGCGGCTGGCTTGAGTGCGGGTCCGTTTCGACGTATCGTTGCGAGGCGCCGATTTGAACCAGCTTGCGGGCGCGTAATAAATGCAGCTAAACGGTGTGAAAGCCCGTTGAGCATGCAGATGCTGGCGGGCTTTTGACGTTATAGGTGGGAGTTTCACGTGAACGAGTCGTTCGACCCGGATTGGGGCTTTTCCACACTGGGCATTCGCGCAGCAGAGCCGCGCACCGAGAATCGCGAGCATTCGGCCAGCGTATCGCTGACCTCAAGCTATGTGTTCGGTAGCGCGGCCGAAGCGGCTGCGGTGTTCAAGGGCGATGCGCCCGGCTACATCTACTCGCGCTTCACCAATCCGACCGTCGAGGCCTTCGAACGTCGGCTCGCTGCGATGGAGGGTGGCGAGTCCTGTGTGGCCACCGCCAGCGGCATGGCCGCGGTCCTGACGCTGTGTCTGTCGACCCTGAGCATGGGTGATCACATCGTCGCCTCACGCGGCCTGTTCGGTTCGACAATCAGTCTGTTCAACAACATCCTCGAGCGCTTCGGCCTCAGCGTCAGCTATGTCGACATGAGCGATGTTGCCGCCTGGGACGCAGCGATGCAGGACAACACCCGTCTGCTGTTTGTCGAAACCCCGTCGAATCCCCTGGTGGAGCTGGCAGACATCGCGGCGCTGGCCGAAGTGGCACACCGTCGTGGCGCGTTGCTGTGCGTCGACAACTGCTTTCTGACCCCGGTACTGCAGCAGCCCCTGAAGCTGGGCGCTGACTTCGTGATCCATTCAGCGACCAAGTATCTGGATGGGCAGGGCCGCTGCGTCGGCGGCGCCATCGTCGGTGACGCCCAGCGCGTCGGCAAGGATGTGTTCGGCTTCATGCGCACCGCCGGTCCGTGCATGAGCCCATTCAACGCCTGGGTTTTTCTGAAAGGGCTGGAAACCCTGTCGGTGCGGATGAAGGCGCATTGTGAAAACGCCCGCGCGCTGGCGGAGTGGCTTGAGGCGCAGCCGACCGTTGCGCGGGTGTTCTATCCGGGGCTGGCCAGCCATCCGCAGCATGTGCTGGCCCAGCGCCAGCAGAGAGGCTACGGCGGCATCGTCAGTTTCGAACTGGATGGCGGTCGCGAAGCAGCGTGGAAGCTGATCGACAGCACGCGAATGCTCTCGATCACGGCCAACCTGGGCGACACGCGCACGACGATCACGCACCCGGCGACGACCACGCACGGCCGCATCACCGCAGAGGCGCGGGCAGCTGCCGGCATCACCGAAGGCCTGGTCCGCGTCGCCGTGGGTCTGGAGGACATCGCCGATATCCAGGCCGATCTCGCGCGCGGTCTGGTCTAGAGCGCGTAGTGAGCGCCTGGCGTGCTGCGGCATTCGCCGCCTTGATCGAGGCCGATCCTGCGCGTAAGTGCCAACAGCTCGCTCGTCTCACGGTGGATGCCGAGCCAGAGTCCGCTGTCGCGTTCGAATGGGCGCGCGTACCGGGGCGGCCCGAGCAACCGCTGCTGGTCAGCCCGCGTGATGTACCGACCCGTGGACTCGGTAGTGTTGCAGGCCGCGCTGCGCTGGCACATGCGGTCGCGCACATCGAGTTCAATGCAATCAACCTGGCGCTGGACGCTGCCTGTCGATTCGACGGCCTGCCACTGCAGTTCTATCGTGACTGGATCAGCGTCGCGCAGGACGAGGCGCGGCATTTCCAGTTGCTGGAACAGCGACTCGACGCGCTGGGCAGCCACTACGGCGCGCTCACCGCGCACAACGGTTTGTGGGAGGCGGCAGAGAAGACGGCGCACGACGCGCTGGTGCGCATGGCGCTGGTGCCCCGTGTGCTCGAAGCGCGTGGCCTCGACGTCACTCCCGGCATGATCGAGCGTCTGCGCGGCGTCGGCGACGTGGACACCGTCGCAGTCCTCGACGTCATTCTCACTGAAGAGCTACGCCACGTGGCGATCGGTACGCACTGGTTCCGCTATCTGTGCGAACAGCGCGGCCTGTCATCGACGGAGACGTTCAAAGCGTTGCTCGCCGAGCACAGTATTCAACTGCGTCAGCCGTTGAATTTGCCGGCGCGTTACGCCGCAGGTTTTGTCGAAAGCGAACTGACCTGAATCGGTATCAGCGTGACGGAGATCGATCAAAGCATTGGATCGATGCGCAGGCCGTCGCGCTTGCGCAGCGCCACTTCGGTTACTTGTGCCACGTCACCCGGGCGACGCATGGCGGGGCCAGCGGCCTCGACCAGCACGTACTGTCGGCCCTGGTAGTGCATGAAGGTCTGTCCGGGCGCGGGCTCCATTGCCACACCCAGTAGATAGTGCCCCGGAATGTGCACGCCAATGATCGGGGCATCGGTCAGGTTCTGCAGAATCGCCGCCAGCAGTGCGGATTTGGTATCGCAGTCGCCATAGCCCTGCTCCAGTGCGCGCGGCGGCGGGTAGAAGCCAAGAATCTTGCGTCCGTTTTCCTGCGACGACGGTTGCTGGTAGCGCAATCCGGTTTGCACCAGTGCAACTGCGGCCTCCAGCGTCCACTGCGCATCCTGCCCGCGCTGCTGGGCCAGGCGACGCAGCGCCACGGCAACCGGCTGCACCCGCGCGCGGTTGCGCTGCACGACCTTGGGGACGTCGACGTACAGATGCATTTTGCGTTTTTTGTCGAAGCGCATGCGCAGCGCGTGCTCGCTGTAGTAGCGATCGATCTGCTCCGACAGCTGCGCCTGCGCGCACTGAGCGTCGGTTCTGCAGCGCTGAGCCAGGGCGTCTATTTCCGCGCGTGAGATGCCGAATTCACGTACCGACTTGCGGCCGGCCTCTGCATCGAGTGAAAAATCGATGCTCAGGGATTCGCCGCCGAAGCTGCTG
>JBFFJL010000380.1:0-4012 GCA_041555955.1 Nevskiaceae bacterium | reverse complement strand
CTGCGGGTATGGAGCGACTCATCCGTTTATTGTAAGTGTCCGTATGGGTGAGCATGTGATAATCCCGCAATATTTCCGAGCAGACAGGCCATGGAAGAGAACTATCGCGCCATCATCGAAGCGATCGGCGAGAACCCCGACCGCGAGGGGCTGCTGCGCACGCCCTACCGCGCAGCGCGTGCAATGGAATTTCTGACCCAGGGCTACGAACAGGACATCAACGAGATCATCAACGGGGCCGTGTTCGAATCGAGCAACGACGAGATGGTCATCGTCAAGGATATCGAGATGTACTCGATGTGCGAGCACCACCTGCTGCCGTTCATTGGCAAAGCCCATGTCGCCTACCTGCCCAGCGGCAAGGTCATCGGACTGTCGAAGATCCCGCGCATCGTCGACATGTTCGCGCGGCGTCTGCAGATCCAGGAAAACCTGACACAGCAGATCGGCGAATGCATCGCCGAAGTCACGCGCGCAGTTGGTGTCGCCGTCGTCATCGAAGCGAAGCATTTGTGCGCGATGATGCGCGGCGTCGAAAAGCAGAACTCGTCGATGATCACATCGGTGATGCTCGGCCGTTTCCGCGAGGATCCGACGACACGCAAAGAATTCCTCGATCTGATCCGGCAACGCGGCTGCTGAGAACGCCCGGCGTTCCCTGCTGCGGCCAGCCGGGTAGAATCCCACGCTCCGGCACGCGATTCGCCTTCCTCATCCACGATCTGGAACCCGACCCATGTCGATGAAACCCGCCAATACCGATCTGCCGAGTCAGCGCGAAGTCCTCAATGCGCTGTCCCCGTTTGTGACCGAACTGACGCAGCGTCACCTCGATAGCCGCAAGCTGTGGATGCCAAGCGATCTGCTGCCCGCGCACGAGCAAACCGATGCCGAGCACGATGCAGACATGCGGAAGCTGCGCGAACGTGCGCGGGGCCTGCCCGACAGCGTGCGCGTTGCGGTGGCGCTGAATCTGCTGACCGAAGAAGGTCTGCCACATTTCCATCGTCTGATCGCGATCTACATGGGCTACGAAGGCGCCTGGGCGACCTGGAACAACATGTGGACCGCTGAAGAAGACCGCCACGGCTGCATCCTGCGCGACTACGTCCGCGATGCCCGCATCTTCGATATGCGCGCACTGGAGCAGCTTCAGTACGAATACATCGAGGCCGGCTTCAATCCGCAGTGGCAGGACGATCCGTATCGGCTGCTGGCATATACCAGCCTGCAGGAGAAAGCGACACAGACTGCGCACTCCAACGCCGGCCGCATTGCCGGGCAATACGACCCTCTGCTGCAGCGCATCCTCGCGCACATCTCGGCCGACGAATCCCGTCACTACGCGTTCTATCGCGACTCGTTTGCCGAAGTGCTGAAGCAGGACAGCAACCGCGCGCTGACAGCACTGGCGTCGGTGGCACCGGCCCTGGCGATGCCTGGCCACACCATTGCCGGCTATGCGCAGATGTCCGAGGTCGAGCGCCGCGCCGGCATCTACGGTCCGCGCGAATACCTGAAGCTGGTCGAAGACCTGGTCAAGCACTGGACCATCGACAAGCTGACCGGACTGTCCTCGGTCGGACGCGCCGCACAGGATAAGCTGATGCAGCTGCCAACGCGGCTCGCACGCATGGCCGAGTACGTCGAATCCAAGGCGCAGTCGCGCAGCTTCTCGTTCGACTTCATCTACCAGCGCGCGTTCGAGATGGCGGTCGGCACTCGCTGAACGCGAGGGCGTCAGCCATATTCGATGGCTGGCGCCAGCTGATTTCCGATTGCTGCTGAAACGCGATCAAGCCGATGCCCGCAGATGAAAGCCGCGCGGTGGCACTTCTTCGCATGCGCGCCATTCCAGGGATTCAACCCGTGCCTGCGGCGGTCCTTGCCGCAACCAGTCGCGCAGCGTCTGCAAGTCCATGTCGGCGCCGGATGCCACGCCTTCGACGCACCCATCGGGCCGATTCATGACCCAGCCGTCGAGCCCCAGCTCACGCGCGGCGGCAATCGTTGACTGCCGGAAAAAGACGCCCTGTACGCGTCCGCTGACGATGAAGCGATATGATGCTGCCATGGAGAAGCTG
Organism: Nevskiaceae bacterium; assembly: GCA_041555955.1. GTDB lineage: Bacteria > Pseudomonadota > Gammaproteobacteria > Nevskiales > Nevskiaceae > Solimonas. The sequence goes on along the minus strand of JBFFJL010000380.1, from coordinate 1,928 downwards.
ATCCAGACCGTCCAGCGGCCATGTTAAAGCGCATTCGCCAACGCTTCAGCCCGGCCAAGATTCCGACCGCAACACCGCCCAGCGGGGTGCGCGAACGTCTGGCGTTTTCCGCCGAACTGCCGCTGGGCCAGAACGCGCCGCTGTGGCGCGTGCAGCTGCACATGATCACCGAACCCCAGGCCGACGGCGAACGTACGCGATTGCGCGCGCATATCCAGACCAATTTCGCCAGCGCACTGCGCCCTGCGCTCGCGGCCAGATCAGAAGCCCTGCGCCCTGCGCTGGCCCACGCCGGCAGCGGCACCAGCCTGAGTCTGGTCCAGCGCGCCGGCGGTGTGGCGCAACGCCTGGCGCAGCGCGCGCTGGAAGTCCCCGGCGTGCGCGCGCTGGCCGAGCCGCTGCTGCAGCTGGACCTGAATACCTGGGTCGAGATCCAGTCATCGACGGCGTCGTTGTCCGAAGGCAGTCATCAGCTGCTGCCGCAGGCGGACAAGCTGGCGCGTCTGGGCATTGTGCCCAAGCGCGCACAGGACCAGCCGATGGCGGAGACCTGGTCCGGCGACGGCCCTGACGGCTTTGCCCAGGTATCGGTGCTGCAAATCGAAAAGCGCCATTTGCCGGATCGCCTGCGTGAACTGCTGGGCGATCAACCGTTCTCGCTGGCCGCAGCGATCGTCAACACCGCGCAGCAGAAATAAGTCGACGGCATGGATCCGCGCCGCCGCGAGGTTCTCGGCCTGGCCCTGCCGATCCTCGGCGGCATGGCATCACAGAACCTGCTGAACCTGGTCGACGCCTGGATGGTCGGCTCGCTCGGTCCCGCGGCGCTGGCAGCCACCGGGCTCGGCGGTTTCCTGAATTTCATGGCGGTCGCCTTCATCACCGGCTTCTCGCCAGCAGTGCAGGCGATCGCCGCGCGACGCATCGGCGAAGGCCGACCTGAGCTGGCCGGCGCGCCGCTCAATGGCGGTCTGTTGCTATCGATCGCGATTGGCATACCGCTGTCCGCGCTGCTGATTCTGCTGGCGCCGACGATCTTCACCGCACTGAATCATGATGCCGACGTCGTGCGCGAAGGCACCCCGTACCTGCAATGGCGGCTGCTGTCGGTCGCCGCGGTCGGCATCAATTTCTCGTTCCGCGGCTACTGGAGCGCGGTCAAGCAGACCCGCTTCTACATGCAGACGCTGGTGTCGATGCATCTGCTGAATGTGATCTTCAGTTATGGCCTGATCCACGGGGTTGCCGGCCTGCCTCAGATGGGCACCGCCGGCGCGGGCCTCGGCACGACGCTGGCGGTGTTCTGCGGCAGCGCCATGTACATCACGCTGGGCCTGCGCAATGCCCGCGATTCCGGCTTTCTGGTGCAGCGCCCGGACCGGGTGCAACTGGGCAGCCTGTTGCGCCTCGGTCTGCCGTCATCGATCCAGCAATTGCTGTTTTCCAGCGGCTTCGCCGCGATGTTCTGGATCATTGGCCAGATCGGCACCGCTGAGCTGGCGGTGGCGAACGTGCTGACCACGATCACCCTGACCGCGATTCTGCCCGGCATTGCCCTGGGCATCTCCGCAGCCACGCTGGCCGGCCAGGCATTGGGCCGTGGCGACGCGATTGATGCCCATCGCTGGGTCTGGGACAGCTATCGGATCGGCATCTGGATCTTTGGCGCGCTGGCGCTGCCGATGCTGTTGCTGACGCGCCCGGTGCTGGCCCTCTTCGTTCATGAGCCCGCCGTGGTCGAACTCGGCGTGGTGCCGCTGCGCCTGGTCGGCGCCACGATCCTGCTCGACGGCCTCGGCCTGATCATGATGCAGGCGCTGCTGGGCGTCGGCGCCAGCAAGCTGGTGATGGCAGTGGCCTCGGGGCTGCAATGGCTGGTGTTTCTGCCGGTGGCCTGGCTGCTCGGTCCGGTGCTGGGCTTCGGCCTG
>JBFFJL010000379.1:0-4015 GCA_041555955.1 Nevskiaceae bacterium | reverse complement strand
GCGGGCGCAAGCCGTTTCTGACCGTCGCCGTCGTGGCCGCGCTCGCGGTTCTGGGCTACCGGGCGCTCGTTACGGCACCGCTCGACGCAATCCCGGACCTCTCCGACGTGCAGGTGATTGTGTTCACCGAATGGCCGGGCCGCAGTCCGGACCTGGTCGAGGACCAGATCACCTATCCGCTGACGACGACGCTGCTGGCCGCGCCCAGGGTCGAGTTCGTGCGCGGCCAGAGCTTCATGGGGCTGTCGTTCGTCTACGCCATCTTCGAGGACGGCACCGATATCTACTGGGCGCGCTCGCGCGTGCTGGAGTACCTGAACTCGGCGACGAAGAAGCTGCCGGAGGGCGTGTCGCCGACGCTGGGGCCCGACGCCACCGGCGTCGGCTGGGTCTACCAATACGCGCTGGTCGACAAGTCGGGCCGGCAGAATCTGGCGCAGCTGCGCAGCCTGCAGGACTTCAATCTGCGCTACGCGCTGGAGTCGGTCGAAGGCGTCGCGGAAGTGGCCTCGGTCGGTGGCTACGAGAAGGAGTACCAGATCAATGTCGATCCCAACCGGCTGGCGTCCTTCGGCATTCCGCTGAAGCGCGTGATGGACGCGGTGCGCCGCGCCAACAACGACGTCGGCGGGCGCGTGCTGGAGATTTCCGGGCATGAGCAGTTCATCCGCGGGCGCGGCTACGTCAAGTCCACGGCCGACCTGGAAAAGGTCGTACTGCGCGCCAGCGCCGACGGCGTGCCGGTGCGCCTCGCCGACGTCGCGCAGGTCAGCCTCGGTCCGGCGATGCAGCGCGGCCAGTCGGAGCTGGATGGCGAGGGGCTGACCGTCGGCGGCATCGTCGTGATGCGCTACGGCGAGAACGCGCTCGACGTGATCGGGCGCGTCAAGCAGCGCCTCGCCGAGCTCAAGGCCAGCCTGCCGGAGGGTGTCGAGATCGTGCCGGTCTACGACCGCGCAAGCCTGATCGAGCGCGCGATCGACACGCTCAAGCGCACGCTGACCGAGGAAATGCTGATCGTCTCGCTGGTGATCGTCGCCTTCCTGCTGCACGTGCGCTCGGCGCTGGTGGCGATCGTGACGCTGCCGATCGCGGTGCTGCTGTCCTTCATCCCGATGTCGGCGCAGGGCCTGACCGCCAACATCATGTCGCTGGGCGGCATTGCGGTGGCGATCGGCGCGATGGTCGATGCGGCGATCGTCATCATCGACAACATCCACAAGCGCCTGCACGCCTGGAGCGCCGACGACGGCAGCGGCCGCTCGCGCTCGCAGGTCATCGTCGTGGCGATGCAGGAGGTCGGCCCCAGCATCTTCTTCTCGCTGCTGATCATCGCCGTGTCGTTCCTGCCGGTGTTCGCGCTGCAGGGCACCGAGGGGCGCCTGTTCAAGCCGCTGGCCTACACCAAGACTTACTCGATGGCCTTTGCCGCGCTGCTGTCGGTGACCTTGATCCCGGCGCTGGCGGTGCTGGTGATCCGCGGCCGCATCCGCGGCGAGCAGAGCTGGCTCAACCGCACGCTCGCGGCGGGCTACACGCCGCTCGTGCGCTTCGCGGTGCGCTGGCGCTGGGGCGTCGTTGTCGCGGCGATCGTCGCGCTGCTGTCGACGATTCCGTTGTACCGCAGCCTCGGCAACGAGTTCATGCCGCCGCTCAACGAGGGCAGCATCCTCTATATGCCCACGGCGCTGCCGGGCATGTCCATCACCGAGGCCACGCAGACGCTGCAGACGATGGACGCGATCCTGAAGACCTTTCCGGAAGTCGAGCACGTGTTCGGCAAGGTCGGCCGCTCGACCTCGCCGACCGATCCGGCGCCGCTGTCGATGATCGAGACCAACGTCATGCTCAAGCCGCAGGATCAGTGGCGCGACGGCCTGACCTGGGAAGGGCTGATCGCCGAAATGGACGAGAAGTTGCGCTTTCCCGGCATGCCGAACATCTGGTGGATGCCGATCCAGACGCGCACCGAGATGCTGGCGACCGGCATCCGCTCCGCACTCGGCATCAAGGTGTTCGGTCCGGACCTGGCCGTCGTGGAGTCCACCGCCACCGACATCGAGCGCGCGCTGCTGGACGATCCGCGCACGGCGCCGCACACGCGCAGCGCGTTTGCCGAGCGCACCACCGGCGGCTACTTCCTCGACTTCGACATCGACCGCGATGCCGCCGCGCGCTTCGGCCTCAACGTCGGCGACGTGCAGGACGTCATCGTCGCCGCGATGGGCGGCATGAAGATCAGCGAGACCGTGGAAGGCCGCGAACGCTATGCGATCCTGATGCGCTACGCGCGCGAGTATCGCGACAACCTCGAAGCGCTGGAGCGGGTGCTGGTGCCGACGCCGTCCGGCGCGCAGATCCCGATCACCCAGGTCGCGCAGCTGAAGTTCCGCACCGGCCCACCGATGCTGCGCAACGAAGACGGTCAGCTCGTCGGCTTCGTGTTCGTCGACGTCAAGGACGGCATCGGCATCGCCGACTACGTGGCCACCGCCCGCGAGGTCGTCGCCGAAAAGGTCCGTCTGCCGCCCGGCTACCGCCTCGACTGGGCCGGCCAGTTCAAATACTACGAGCGCGCCCGCGCGCGGCTGGCGGTGCTGGTGCCGCTGACCGTGTTCCTGATCTTCTTCATGCTGTACATGCACCGCAAGTCGCTGGTGGAGACGCTGATCATCATGCTGGCGCTGCCGTTCTCGTTGACCGGCGCGGTGTGGCTGCTGTGGGCGCTGGGCTACAAGCTGTCGGTCGCCGTGGCGGTCGGCGCGATCGCCGTGGCCGGGCTCGCCGTGGAGCTGGGTCTGCTGATGATGCTGTACCTTGATCTCGCCTGGCGACGGCGGCTCGACAGCGGCGGCCTCGGCACGCACGCCGACCTCACCGACGCGATCGCCGAAGGCGCCGGCCAGCGCATCCGGCCGATGCTGATGACCGGGCTGGCGCTGTTCATGGGCCTGGTGCCGATCATGTACGCCGGCGGCAGCGGCGCTGACGTGATGAAGCGCATCGCCGCGCCGATGCTCGGCGGCGTCGCCTCGGCGCTGCTGATGGTGCTGATCGTGTTCCCGGCGATCTTCGCGTTCTGGCGCGGACGAAGCCTCGGTGCGCAGCCATGACGCGGCGGGCTTCACGCCGCCCGGTGGCGGCGCGGGAAAGTTCCGGCATGCCCCTGCCGCCGGCACCAAGCGCCGTCGCCGTGGTCAAAAGACTGCGCGGAAACGGAGGAGCCGGATGAATCGCCGTCCGTGGTCCCGTCTGTGGCCGGTTCTGCTGGTGCTGATGAGCGCCATGCCATGGCGTGTCGCGCTCGCCTGTGCCCACGAGGCCGTGCTCCTCCAGCAGCGCTGCTGCTGCCTCGAGATGCGCGCGAACTGTCCGCACGTCGAAACGGGCAGAGGCGCGTGCTGCACGGCGGTGGTCGCCGCGCCGGCGCAGATCGCGGATGCCGACGCGGATGCGCTGCCGCCGCCGGAAAGCGACAAGTCAGTGCCGCCACCTCCGGCCGTCTCCGCCTTCCACGCTGCGTTGCCGCGGCCTGAACCGGCCCCGGTCCGCTACACCTCCGATTCGTCCCAGCTCTCCGGCAGCCACACCTACCTGCACACCGCGAGACTGCGGCTATAGCGTGACCGAGGTCTTCGGCCATCACGGTCGAGGGACCGGCTTCACCCAACGCCAATCGCGGCATGCGACGCATGCCGTCCACAACGTTCGTGAAGAAGAGGCACGCATGAATACCCCATCGAAAATCATCAGCACCTTGGCGCTCGCCGTAGCCGCCGGCCTGAGCCTGGCGCAGGCGGCACAGGCTGCGCCCCGGACCTATGGACCGCGCGACACGGTACGCTTCGAGCGGCTCGCCGAATCACGGGAGCCGTGCGATCCGGTCGTCGCGCACCGCTGGAACGGCAGCACGAAGCAACGCGAGGCCGTCGAGATCTGCGCGCGAGCCCCGGCCAGGACAACATCCATCAAGCGCTGGGTCGGACCGCGCAACACGGTGCCGGTTCGCTGACCG
>JBFFJL010000378.1:0-4030 GCA_041555955.1 Nevskiaceae bacterium | reverse complement strand
CGGAAAACGCCAACGTCTCCGATTCAGCTTTCGATGCCGCGGGCGGCGAGGGGATGATGCCCACGCCGGCCGAGATCGATGCGCTGCGCGCGCAGCTTGCAGAAGCCGAACAGCGCGTCAGCGCCGCGAAGGAAGAGCAATTGCGCGCGCTGGCGGATATCGAGAACACCCGGCGCCGACTTGAGCGTGAGACGCAGAACAGTCTCAAGTACGGTGCCGAGAAGCTGCTGGGCGAGCTGTTGAACGTCTGCGACAGCCTTGAACTCGGCTTGCGTGCGGCGGCGGACGCTGCCGAAGGTCCGGCCAAGGCGATGGCCGAAGGCATGGATCTGACCTACCGCCAGCTGATCAGCGTGCTGGAAAAGCACGGTGTGCAGCAGCTGGACCCGGTCAATCAGCTGTTTAACCCCGATTTCCATCAAGCCATGTCGATGGTCGAGTCGACCGAGGTCGCGCCCAATCACGTGCATAGCGTGATGCAGAAGGGTTACACCTTGCACGATCGTCTGCTGCGGCCGGCGATGGTGATGGTGACCAAAGCCCCGGGACGCTAATCCCGGCTCTTGAATTCAGTGTGCCCGCCTCAAATTAGTCGGGCAGGAATGACTTTTGCGGAGTAGATACCCCATGTCCAAGATCATCGGCATTGACCTCGGTACCACCAACAGCTGCGTCGCCATCATGGATGGCAGCAGCGTCAAGGTGATTGAGAACGCTGAAGGCGAGCGCACCACGCCCAGCATCGTCGCCTATACAGATGAGCCGCAACCGATTGCCGGCCGCGCCGCCAAGCGACAGGCGGTGACCAATCCGTTCGACACGCTGTATGCGGTCAAGCGCCTGATCGGTCGCCGTTTCGAAGACGCCGAAGTGCAAAAGGCGATCAAGCATTCGCCGTTCAAGATCATCAAGGCTGACAACGGTGACGCCTGGGTCGAGGCCAAGGGGCAGAAGCTGGCGCCGCAGCAGGTTGCTGCACAGGTGCTGATGAAGATGAAGAAGACCGCCGAGGATTACCTCGGGCATCCGGTCACCGAGGCCGTCATCACGGTGCCGGCGTACTTCAACGATTCGCAGCGCCAGGCGACCAAGGATGCCGGCCGCATTGCCGGTCTTGAGGTCAAACGCATCATCAACGAGCCGACCGCCGCTGCGCTGGCATTTGGTCTGGACAAGGTCACCGGCGACAAGAAGATCGCAGTCTATGACCTGGGTGGCGGTACCTTCGACATTTCGATTATCGAAATTGCCGACGTTGATGGCGAAAAGCAGTTTGAAGTGCTGGCAACCAATGGCGATACCTTCCTCGGTGGTGAGGACTTCGATCTGCGGGTGATCGAATACGTTGCGGCCGAGTTCCAGAAGGAACAGGGCATTGATCTGCACAAGGATCCGCTGGCTCTGCAGCGCCTCAAGGACGCGGCTGAAAAAGCCAAGATCGAGCTGTCGTCGACGACACAGACCGAGATCAATCTGCCGTACATCACCGCAGACGCCTCGGGTCCGAAGCATCTGACGATGAAGCTGAGCCGTGCCAAGCTCGAATCGCTGGTCGAGGACTTGATCGAGAATTCGATGAAGCCCTGTGCCACCGCGTTGAAGGATGCCGGTCTCAAGGCTTCGGAAGTCGATGAAGTCATTCTGGTCGGTGGCCAGACCCGCATGCCCAAGGTGCAGGAAGCGGTCAAGGCGTTCTTCGGCAAGGAAGCACGCAAGGACGTTAATCCAGACGAAGCCGTCGCCGTGGGTGCGGCCGTGCAGGGCGCCGTGCTGTCAGGCGACCGCAAGGATGTGCTGCTGCTCGACGTGACGCCGTTGTCGCTCGGTATCGAGACGATGGGCGGCAAGATGACCAAGCTGATCGAGAAGAACACCACGATTCCGACCAAGAAGTCGGAAACGTTCACGACTGCGGACGATAACCAGACCGCAGTGACGATTCAGGTCTATCAGGGTGAGCGTGAGATCGCATCGGCCAATACATCGCTGGGTCGTTTCGATCTGACCGGGATTGCGCCGGCGCCGCGCGGCATGCCGCAGATCGAGGTCATTTTCGACATCGACGCCAACGGTATTCTGCACGTCACCGCCAAGGACAAGGCGACCGGCAAGGAACAGTCGATTCGCATTACCGCCAACTCCGGCCTCAACGAGGACGAGATCCAGCGGATGGTGAAGGACGCCGAGGCGCATGCGGAAGATGATCGCAAGTTCAACGAGTTGATCACGGCACGTAATCAGGCTGATCAGATGATTCATGCGGTCGAGAAGTCGCTCAAGGATCTCGGTGATCAGGTCCAGGCTGACGAGAAGAAGTCGATCGAGGACGCGATCGCTGCAGCGCGTGAAGCCGTCAAGGGTTCGGACAAGGCGGATATCGAAGCCAAGACTGAAGCGTTGACGCAGGCGTCTGCGCAGCTGATGGAACGTGTCTACGCGGCAAAGAACGCCGAAGGCGCGGGTGCTGCGGGTGAGGCCCCTGGTTCGGCGGCAGGTGGCAAGTCTGACGACGTCGTCGATGCCGAGTTCACCGAGGTCAAGGACGACAAGTAAGCCGTCCAGAGTTGTCGACAAGGCGTGGGGCCGCGGCTCCACGCCTTGATCGTTTTCGAACCGATTCAGTTCAGAGAAAAGCGCAGGGAGTTCCAGGGTGATGCCTTCAGTCCGTAGCCGTTGCCAGAACCCCGACGCAGGGTGTGATCCGGCATGAGCAAGCGCGATTACTATGAGGTTCTCGGCGTTGCGCGCGATGCGAGCGACGACGAACTCAAAAAGGCCTATCGCAAGCTGGCGATGAAGTTTCACCCTGATCGCAATCCCGGCGATCACACCGCCGAGGAAGCGTTCAAGGAGATCAGTGAGGCCTATGAGGTCCTGACCGACGAACAGAAGCGCGCGATCTACAATCGGCATGGACACGAGGGCCTGAGCCGCGGCGGCGCTGGCGGCGGCTTTGGCGGCGCGGGCGGTTTTGCCGACATCTTCGGTGACGTCTTTTCAGACATCTTCGGCGGTGGCGGTGGCGGCGGTCGAAGTGGCCCGCGGCGCGGCGCCGATTTGCGCTACATGATGGAACTGACGCTGGAGCAGGCGGTATTCGGTAGCACTGAAACCATTCGGATTCCGAGCTGGCACGACTGCGAAGCCTGCAACGGTCATGGCACCGCTGACGGCAAGCGCGCGAGTGATTGCTCGACCTGTCACGGCAGTGGGCAAGTCCGCGTGCAGCAGGGCTTTTTCGTGTTGCAGCAGACCTGCCCGCAGTGCCGCGGTCGGGGTTCCATGGTGACCGATCCGTGCAAGACCTGCCGGGGTGCTGGCAAGGTGCGGGACGAGAAAACACTGGAGGTCAAGATTCCTCCTGGCGTCGATACCGGTGATCGCATTCGCCTCAACGGCGAGGGTGAGCCGGGCGATCAAGGCGCGACGGCGGGCAATCTCTACGTTCAGATCAACGTCAAACCGCATGAGATCTTCGAGCGGGACGGCAACGATCTCTACTGCTCGGTGCCGATTTCGATCGTCACCGCTGCGCTGGGTGGCGAGTTGGATGTGCCAACGCTGGACGGCAAGGCGCAGATCGATATTCCTGAAGGCACTCAGAGTGGCCGGCAGTTCCGACTGCGCGGACGCGGCGTGCGTTCGGTGCGTAGCTCGGGCACAGGCGATCTGTACTGCACGGTGACGGTCGAAACGCCGGTCAAGCTCAGCAAGCCGCAAAAGGAGCTGTTGCGGCAGTTTGGCGAAACCATCGACGCATCGGGTGGAAAGCATCATCCGGAAAATACGTCCTGGCTGGGTAAAGCCAAGCGTTTTTTTGATGATCTGACCGGCGACTGACGCGGGAACTGTCCTCGGAATGGCGAATTTTCCGATCTGACGTGTAGAGTGTCGCATTGCCTCACAGTGAATGTTACCCAGCGTAGTTGTTGCCTCATCTGAACTGTTACCGCCAGGTGGTCGTGTGAGCATCCCCTTTTTCAGCGCGAGGGGGCTCAATGGACATGCGATTGGATCGCCAGGCGAGGCG
>JBFFJL010000377.1:0-4042 GCA_041555955.1 Nevskiaceae bacterium | reverse complement strand
AGACCGCGCCCGCAACCCGTCGTCAGAACTGATACTTCACGAAGAAACCGAGATTGTCGCGGTCGGCATACAGGTTGTTGTGACCCGCACCCGTGAACATGTTGTAGGAGACGGTAAATGCGAACGACTTCTCGTAGCGCGTCTCCAGCAGGAAGTTCAGCGACTTGCGACCCTCGACAAAGTTGCCCGCCGGCCCCGGCGAATTGCCGTGAATGTCCTGCATCCAGATGAACAACGGCTGGATGCTGATGCCGGGCAGTACCGACTCGTAGCTGATGCGGCCGACCACGCGGTATCCCCAGGAGAACGCATCGGCGAACGCCTTGCGTGGCGCCTGGAACGGATTGAAGCGCAGACCGTCCGGCCCGACCGTGCATGACGGATTGGTCGAGCATGCCAGCTGCGAACCGTCAGCCCCGCTGCCATCGGCGCCGGCGGAGGCACTGGTGGTCGCGGTATACGGACCTTCGATCTGCAGCTCATCGAATTCCGGCATGTTCAGCACGTGCGTCGCCGCCAGTTCGTACAACAGGATCACCTGATCCGCACCGATCCAGTTTTCGGAGCTGCCGAGCACACGCGTGGCGCCGAGGTTGTACTGCGCGACCTTGCCGGGAATCCAGCCCTGGATGTAGCTGTTCGGAGCGTTCTCGCCGATCGTGCCACCGCGATACGGGATAATGAAGTTCGGGAACGAACGCGCCGAGCCAGGCGCTGAGCCGATCACGAGGTTGACCGTGTCCGGATACGGATTGTTGCCACTGGCGTCCGTGAAATCGTTGCTATCGTAATAGGTGTACTGGCCGTCTTCGGTAAAGCCCCGCGACGCGGTCGAGCCGTTGCAATCCAGCGATTCATTGTGGCATCGAGTCAACGCCGGACCGAGCGCCGCAAAAGCAAGGTCAACCAGCCCCACCTGCAGCGGCACGTTCGGCCGATAGGACATTTCACCCTGGAACGAATAGTTGCCTGCGGTGGTGTTGAAACTGAAGCCGAACATATGAAGATCTTCGGGATACTCCAGCTGAATTTTGACCGTATCGATCGGGACCATGTCAGCGAAGGGCTGCGACGGATCGTAGACCAGCAGACTGTCCAGCGACGCCAGGATCGTAGACAAGTTGTCCAACGGACCCAGGTCCGCCAGTACACCTGGATGTGCTGCGGTTAGCGCCAATGTATCGGCGATGAAAGCATTACGCGCCTGCGGCTGCGAGATCGGCAGGTTCGGGCAGACCCGCAGCAGTTCGAGCGAATTGCGTGCATCGACTCCTTCCACGTTACCTTCCCGTCGGGCGCAGCTGGCGTCGGACGAGTAGAAGCTGGCATACGGCAGCTTCGAGTGATAGTTCATGAAATAGAAGCCGAATTCAGTGCCGTTGTTGATGGCATCCGAGAAGTACTTCAGCGCAACACCGTACTGCCCGCTATCGCGGGCCTCGTTGTCACGCAGCCGCTCTCCGGTCAGAGTGGTCGGCGTGATACCCGCCAGCGGCGTGTCAAGCAGGGTGCCCACGCTGTCTGGATCTTCAGCGCCACCTCCGAATGCCAGATTAACGTTGTCTACGAGGTTGTCGGTGCCCAGATCGAGAAACGACATGTAGGTCCCCGGTGTCGGGATCTCGATCGGCTCCCACTCCCACTGGTAGTAGGCCTCGACACTGACGCCGTCCATGACCTCGGCACTGACGCGCGCCATGCCGACCGGCAGGAACAACTCTTCGAGCAAGCCGAAGCCCAAGCGATACAGACTGTTGGCGTTGACCGGCTGTGCCTGGTTGACGCTGTTGATCACCGCGACGGTGCTCTCGCCCCAGTTGACGGTCTGGCGGCCGATGCGGAACAGCATTTCGCGGTCGTCGGTATAGAAAAAGCTGCCGTAGATATTGGCGTCCAGCAGGTCATAGCGCAGACCGGCCTGACGCAGCGCCGTGTCATCGGTACGCTCGTTACGCACCACACCGCCGGGTCCATACACCTGAGCGTAATAACGATTTGAGAACTGCGGGTCGTTGGTGGTTCCGACACTCGCTGCGTTCTCGGCGGTAATCCGGTTGGGGTGGTATTCCTCGAATCCGTTGTAGTTGACGTAGTCGTAGATGCCCATCCCACGCAAGAAGATGCCGAAGTCGCCAAAACGGATGTTGAGATCGTTGGCGAGCTTGAACGGGGCCTGCGTAATGTCACCCTGGTCATAGTTCAGGTTGCCGTCGTCAAAGTTGACTGACGCCATGCCCGGCGCGGCGGCCAGATGTGCTGCCGGGTAGCTCTGCTGACGATGCACGCCTTGGCACGACTGGTACACACCGCCGCAGACGGTCGGATCAAGATTGCTCTTGCCGACCAGATAGTCATCACGGCCTTCGATGCGCCACGACGCACCCATGGTCGCGGTGTTGTTCATGACCGACGTCACGTCATGATCGAACAACGAGAAATTGTACTCAAACGCAGCTGCGCTCAACGGCACGCCGCAGGCAACCCCAGCTGCCACGACACACATTCGCAATACTTTCGATTGCATAGGACTCTCCTCTCGCTACGCACGAAAACCGGGCTCTCGGCCCTTAATTCAGCCGCCAACACCCGGCGTGCACTGCACGCCGGGTGAGGAAAGCTGACGGGACGGCCTTACTTGGATGCCTTCTTCTGAACCGTATTGGCTTCGAAGTCGCTGTCGCTGAACGTCACCGACTGGTCGTACGGCTGATCTTCATTGTTCATCGCAGTGACGAAGTAACGACCGGAGTTCAGGTGGTAGATCACCTCCGGCTGAGTCGTCGCGGCCAGGATGTTGAAGTACTGAATCAGATGCCCTTCCTGGAACTCGGTCAGCTTGTCCTGATGGTCGTAGTCGTCAACCGCAACCACATTCCAGGAGTCTTCGTCGAAGTACATCACGCGCTTCTTGAAGGTATGACGCTGATCCGGCTTGTTGTCAGCCTCGACCACCCAGACGCGATGCAGCTCGTAACGCGGCAGATCCTGATTGACGTGGTTCGGTGCAGCAATGTCCGCGTACTTGGTCGGCGGGCTTGCCATCTTGTACGAGTTGTACGGGATGTAGACCTCGCGCTTGCCCAGCAGCTTCCAGGTAAAGCGTTCGAGTACACCGTTGTACATATCGACCTGATCGTAGAACTGATGCCCGTCAGTTCCTTCATAGGGGTTGTCGCAGCACACGGCCGGTGCGCGGCGGATGCGCTTGAGCACCGGCGCATAGAGCCATGCGGCACGACCTTCGGTGCCGAATCCTGCCTTCTCATGCACGAGGATGTAGGTTCCGGCGATACGCGGCGGAGAGATCGTCTCCGACAGATAGCGCAGGAAGTCGACGCCCGGCTTCAGCTCCGGCGGATTCTCCGACTCGATGTTCGAGTAATAGAACTTCACATCCTCAACGATCTTGGTCAGCGTGAACTTGCCGTCCTGCTGCACGATCATCTGGTTGTTGAAGCGGCGCTGCGCGTTACCGCGCCATTTGGTCCGATGATTCCAGATCGGCTCGGCGCCAGACTTCGGAATCGGGAACGGGAAGCCGACATAGGCGCCCTTCGGATTATCGACGCCTTCAAGCTCGGCTCGGGTGGCGTTCTTGACGGTCTCGTCGAGAATCTTTTCCGGAAAGTTGACCTTGCGATGACTTTTGTACACGTTCATCTTGTACGTGTCCGGGAAGCGGCGCAGCAGCTCCTTGTGCCCTTCGGTCAGCTTGCCCGCGTACTCGGCCATGTTCTTCGAAGTGATCGTGAACAGCGGCTTTTCGCCCGCCAGCTCGGGATCACCAGCGTACTCACCCTTCATTGCGCCGTGTTGCTTGGCAGGCGTCCACGCGGGAATCGTGCCGTCCTTGTTTCCGGCACGCTCGGCGCCAACCGGCGTCAGATCCTTGCCCAGGCGGGCGGCCTCCTCCGGCGAAACCTTCGCAGATGCCCCCGTCGTTGCCAGCAGTAAGGTAGCCAGCATCGCCGGCACCGTCAGTTTCGTCGTCCTCAACACTTTTCGTCTCCTGTCGTGGAAAGCTCTGTAGAGCTTTTTGCTT
>JBFFJL010000376.1:0-4049 GCA_041555955.1 Nevskiaceae bacterium | reverse complement strand
GCGCACGTCGCGGGGGAGCGATGATGCCGTCGAGGCAGGGGTGGGATCGGGGTGGGGACTTGAGACTGGGGGTGGCCTGCCTGCTGGCAGGTATCGCCGGATGTGACAGCGGTGGCCACGCCGCGATGTCAGGCGCGCCGGTCCGGGCCGAGGATCTATGCGTGTCGTCCACCTGCGGTGAACGCACGGTGCTGCTGGATATCCCCAGCGCCGAGAACCTGTTGTTTTCCGACGACGGGCGCCTGTTTGTCAGCAGCGGCGACGGCGTGCTGGAGATCAAGGCGGCCGCTGATGGCAGCTATTCCACGCAACCGATCTCTCCTGATTGCGGTTCCGCCCTGGGGTTGGCGATCCGGCGCGGGGTGCTCTATGCCGTGTGTTCGGGGCAACGCCTGTTTGCTGGAAAGCTGACGTCCGAACCCGTGCTGGAGCCGGTGTTCGAGTTCGTCGGAATGTGCATTCCCAATGGCATGACCGATGGCCCGGACGGCAATCTCTATGTGGTCGACGAACCCCTGAACGTCTGCATTCCCGATCCGAAAATCGTACGACTGAATGTCGATGCGGACGATCCGATGCATATTCTCGGGCAGGAAACCTGGGTGCAGGGCAGCGCCTTGGGCCAGCTGGCGCTGGGCCTGGACAATGTATTGCGCTTTCCCAACGGGCTGCAGCGCAGCGGCGATCGTTTTTATGGCACCGACGGGGGCAGCGTTTACGCAGTCGACTGGTTGCCGGGTGGCGGCGCGGGTGGGGTGATTCCGCTGTACTTCACAGTCACCGCGCATGATGACCTCGGCATTGTCAGCGACGGACTGCTGGTGGCCGACTTCCTCGAGGGCCGCATTGTGCTGCTGTCGCGCGACGGCGAACTGCTGCAACAGACCGATCGCCTGCTGTTCTCGTTTCCGTCGTCCGTGCGGCTGGGGCGGCCGCCAATGTTCGCGCCGGACGATATTCTCGTCACCGAAACCGGCGTGCTCACCGACAACTCGCTGCCGCTGGATCATCTCAGCGTGTTCCGGCGCAAGGTGGGCGGCTGAGCCGAGCTCAGCACAGCGCCTGTTCCAGCGCGGCGAGCGCACGCTCGATGTCGCTGGTCGAGGTGTAGTGCGCCAGTGACAGGCGCACCACGCCCCGCGTCGGGTTGATGCCCATCGCCTCCAGCAGCCGCACCGAATAGAAATGGCCCGCGCCAGCCATCACCCCGGCCGATGCGAGGCTGCGCACGATGGCCATCGGTTCGGCGCGAAGCAGCGGAACGATGGCGATCGTCGCCGCACGCTGCGCCGCATCGTCGGGGCCGAGGACGCGAACATCGCGTCGCGCCGACAACACGTCGAGCAACTGTTGAACCAAGGGGCGTTCGGCCTGGCTCAGTAGCGCGCGGACCCGCGCCGGGCGTTCGGCGTCGTCGGGGCCGCCGTGGTGTGCGTCCAGCGCGTCGAAGTACTCGGCGATACCGCGTGCCGCGGCCACCTGCGCGTGATCCGGGCCTGCGGGCACCAGGCGTTTGCGCGGCTGTGCAGCGTTGAAGTAATGGCCCTGGTTACCGAGTTGCTCCATCACCGCGCGGCGCACCACCATCAGACCCTGATGCGGGCCGAAGGTCTTGTACAGCGAGAACAGGTAGATGTCTGCGCCGAGCGCGGCAACGTCGGGCAGGCCATGTGGCGCATACGACACGCCGTCGACCACGCTGATCACCCCGGCGGCACGCGCACGCGCGGTGATCGCCGCCACCGGATTGATCTGGGCAACGATGTTGGAGCAGTGCGGGAACACCAGTAACCGCGTGCGCTCGCCGATCAGCGCGTCCAGTTGCTGCGGATCAAGCGCACCGGTTTCGGGGTCGACCGCCCATTCCCTGATGACGATGCCGCGCATGCCGAGGCGGCGCCAGACGCCGGAATTGGCTTCATGGTCCTGGTTGGTGACGATGATTTCGTCGCCTGCGTGCAGCAGTTCGCCGAACGCCTGTGCGAGGACATATGTGTTCTGCGAGGTGGAAGGACCGAACTGCACCTCGTCAGCGCCGACGTTCAGATAACGCGCCAGGGCTGCATGCGCGGCGTCCATCCACGCACCGGCTTCGCTGGAGGCGGGATAGGGATAGTACGGCTGGACCTTGAGTCGCTGGTAGTACTGCTGCAGACGCGCAACGACCGGCGCGCAGGCGTAGGAGCCGCCGGCATTCTCCAGAAACACGCCGTGGCACAGCGAAGCCTCGCTGAAGGCGGGGAACTGCGCACGGACAAAGCCGAGATCAAGCGAGAGCATGGCATTTCGGGATCGTGGATTCCGCGGCCATGGTATGCGTCGCCGCCGCGGCAATAAAGCCGCCGCGCGGCTATTGCACCGGCGAAATCGACGGCGCGTATCGCGCCGTGCCGTCGATGCCGGTCAGGCTTCAGCGTGGTTTAGGGAAACCAGTACTCGTCACGCGATATCTTGCCGTCGCCGTTCTTGTCACGACGCTGCAGGCGCGTCGCCCAACGCGAGCCGGGTTCGACCTCAGTGGCGTCAACGAAGCCATCGCCGTTCTTGTCGGGCGAAACCGCTGCTTCGGATGTCGCGCCGACATCGAGCCCCGACTTGAAATGCGGTGAGCCGACCGCAGTGCTTCCAGGCCCCATCACATCATGCCCGGGGTCAGGCCGTGTTCCGGCAAAGGCAGATGAGGCCGCCGCCAGTGCCAGCACGGGAACCAACAACTTGACGAAATGCATTCCAGATCTCCATCGGTAGTGCACAAGGAAAGGTTGTCGCCTGACCAGACACCCCCGACAGGCTGGATACTTTGAATAGTCGTAGGCCGCGGCGCAGGACGCAGCGGCAAGAGCAATATCAGCAATATTCGCGCCGATCTGCGGCGGCATCAGACATTACGCGCCGTGAACGCTGTGGCGTGGGAGTTGGCCGGCGATTGACGCCTCGGCAACGGTTGCATTGTGCTGCGGCGCGGTTAACGATGATTCAAACCGGGTCATAACGGCGTATCGTGGAACGGTGCGCACCGAAACGGCGCAAGTTGTTCTGACTTTTTGCGTCAAATGCGGAGATTCCAATGAAAAATTCCCTACTGCTGCTGTCAGCGACGTTGTTGTTGTGCGCCTGCGGTGGGGGAGACTCCAAGCTCCATCAATCCAGGCTCAGTCTGTCCGTCACCGATGCGCCGGTTGATCAAGCCGATGCCGTGGTCATCAGCTTCATCAGTGCCGAGCTGCTGGATGCTTCCGGAGGGGTGAAGGAGAGTTTTGATCTGGATCCTCCGCTACAGATCGATCTGCTATCGCTGCAGGGTGCCAACAGCGCATTTCTGATTGACGATGCGGTCGTCGCGCCGGGCGTGTATCAGGAAGTCCGCCTGAAGGTCGATGCGGAAAACGCCAATTGCAACGCGGTATCGCCGCCGTACGCGTCGTATGTGACGGTCGATGGCGTGGACTATCCGCTGATCGTTCCCAGCGGTGGAAGCTCGGGTTTCAAGGTCAAGGGGCCGCTGACCGTTGCGGTGGGTGGCAGCGTTGCCTATACGATCGATTTCGATCTGCGGCAGTCGATCGCGGAGCGTGGCGCGACGGACTGCTACAACCTCAAGCCGGTGCTGCGTGTGGTCGACAACGCCACTGTTGGCACACTCGGCGGCGTCATCGACGGCGCCCTGCTGGCGGACAGCAGCTGCACCGCAGATGCGGCGACCGGTGCTGGCGCCGCGGTTTATCTGTTTTCCGGAGGGGGCATTACGCCGGACGATGTGGACGGGGCCACGCCAGAACCGCTGACGTCGGCGCTGCTGACGGCGATCGGCAACGGCGAGTTCAGCTACGAGGCTGGATTCCTGCCCGCCGGTGCATATACGGCGGCGTTGACCTGTCAGGCGGGCGATGACGATCCGGCGATTGACGATCCGATCACATTCCTGCGCAGCGTTGATTCACGTTTTCTCAAGCTTGTTCGCGACGGTGACAACCAGGTTGCCGGCTTTAGCATTGCCTGCCCGGACATTTCGCACGCCGTGCGATCGATGCGCGGACGATGCGATCTTG
>JBFFJL010000375.1:0-4071 GCA_041555955.1 Nevskiaceae bacterium | reverse complement strand
GTCGAGCATGCGCGCGGCACCACTCAACGGCCGATGAGCGACGACGACCTACTTGAGAAATTTGCCACGGCACTGGAGATTGGCGGCTATTCGGGCGCTGAGGCTCTGGCTGACCTGATCATGACCGCCGACACCGCGTTGCCGGCGCGCTGGATCAATGCGCACGCGTTCGGCGCGCGGGTCCTGCGCGGCGGCGAGGAGCCCTGGTCCGTGCCGGAACAGCTGGGCCTGTACTGCAAGGAACTGTCGCGCTGGTTGTCACTGGACTGGATCGATGTCGATGCCGAGGCGGCGATCCGGCAGTGGGTGGCCGGGCAGTCGGCATCCTGCGCCACCGCGGACGATGTCATTGACCTGCTCGAAAGCGAGGCGCTGATGGCGGTGCTGCGCGAAGGCCTTGCCTCGGTGGTCGGCGGCAGTCCCGGCGCGCCGGTGGCGCTGAGTCTGCCCGGCAGCGGTCGTCTGATCCGGGAGCTGACCGGCGAGGACGCGGAAGACGAGGATGCGCTGGACGATGTCACCGTCGCGCTGACGGGCCTGTTGCGCGAGATCCATGTCAATGAGCTGGCCGGCGTGCTGGTCCACGAGGACGACAGCCGCGCGCTGGCGTACTACACGCCGCTGCTGAACGTTGCGCGTCACTATCAGGCACCGCTGTGGCTGGCCTTTGCCGGCAGCGCCGGGACCGCGGAGGGGGCCGGCGATTTCGCCGGGGTGTATGACCGCAGCGGGACGCTGGCCGGTCGCTATCTCGATGCGGCCGCCTGGGCTGAAGCGCCGCAAGCCGCAAGCTCAATCTACACACGCATTCCCGAATCGCTGAGTCCCGACGAGGTGCTCGGCTGGCTCGGTCGCCTGCGCGGGGAATAGAGAATCATGGGGCAGAACAGCGTGGAAGAAGGCCAGCTGTTGTGGACGCCGCAGCCGGCGTTCGCGCAGGCCAGCAATGTCGCGAAGTTCATCGACTGGCTGCGCGATCAGCGCGGTCGGTCGTTTGCCGACTACGCCGCGCTGTGGCGCTGGTCGGTGGACGACATCGAAGCGTTCTGGGCGGCGATCTGGGACTACTTCGAGGTGCAGTCGACGACGCCGTACACCGCCGTGATCGACCGCCCGGTAATGCAGGGCGCGAAGTGGTTCGAAGGCTCGCATGTGAACTACGTCGAACACCTGTTGCGCTTCGAGGCCGACGCGCCGGCGGACAAGGTGGCATTGCATCATCTGTCCGAGCTGCGGCCGCTGGCGCGCCTGAGTCTGCGGCAACTGGCCGGGCAGGTGCGGATTCTGGCGACGCAGCTGCGCGCGATGGGGGTGGAGCCCGGTGATCGCGTGGTGTCGTACATGCCCAACGTTGCGGAAACCGCGGTGGCGATGATGGCGACCGCGGCGATCGGTGCGGTGTGGTCGTCGGCGGCGCCCGAGTTCGGGATCAAGACCGTGGTCGATCGCTTTGCGCAGATCGAGCCGAAGGTGTTGTTCGCCGCCGACGGCTATCGCTTCGGCGGCAAGGATTTCGCGCGTGAGGATGAAGTGCGCGGCATCGTTTCGGCGCTGCCGTCCTTGCGTCAGGTGATCTGGCTGCCGTATCTGCACGCGGAGGCCGCGGCGCCGGCGCTCGCGGCGGGCGATCATCCGGCGCGGGTGATGAGCTGGCATGCGGTGATGGATCAGCCGGCGGTTGCGCGCGAGGCGTTCAGTTACACGCGTGTGGCCTACGATCATCCGCTGTGGGTGCTGTTTTCATCCGGAACCACCGGGCTGCCCAAGGCGATCGTCCACAGCCACGTCGGCGCGCTGGTGGAGCATCTGAAGCTCGCGCACTTCCACTTCGGGCTGTCCGCGCACTCGGCGATGTTCTTCTACAGTACCACCGGCTGGGTCATGTGGAATCTGGTGTTGTCCGCGCTGCTGACCGGCGGCGCCGCGGTGCTGTATGACGGCAGCCCGGTACATCCGCAGCCGGACCTGCTGTGGAAGCTGGCAGCCGACACCGGGACGACCTTCTTCGGTGCCAGCCCCACCTTCGTGCAGATGATGGAAAAGGCCGGCATGCGTCCGGCGCAGACATACGATCTGTCGAAGCTTGAGGCGATCATGGTCGGCGGCTCGCCGTCGACGCCAGAGACTTTTGCCTGGCTGTACGACAGCGTGAAGTCGGATCTGTGGGTGACGTCCCAGTCCGGCGGCACCGAGGCGGCGACCGGCTTTGTCGGCGCGTCGCCGACCTTGCCTGTGCATGCCGGCGAGATCCAGTGCCGCATGCTGGGCATGGACGTGCATGCCTGGAGCGACAGCGGCGAGGAACTGATCGACGAAGTCGGCGAACTGGTGCTGACCCGACCGTTTCCGTCGATGCCGCTGTATTTCTGGAACGATCCCGACGGTCGCCGCTATCACGAGTCCTATTTCGATGTGTTTCCCGGCGTCTGGCGTCACGGCGACTTCATCAAGATCAACGCGCGTGGCGGTTGTTACATCTACGGTCGCTCGGACTCCACGCTGAACCGTTACGGCGTGCGCATCGGCACCGCGGAAATCTACCGTGCGGTCGAGCAGGTTGAAGGCGTCGCCGACAGCCTCGCGGTGTGCTGCGAGCTGCCCGGCGGGCAGTTCTTCATGCCCTTGTTCGTGCAGCTCAAGCCGGGTGTCGAGATCGATACCGAGCTGAAGCAGCGGATCAATCAGCGCCTGCGCAGCGACTGCAGCCCACGCCATGTTCCCGACCAGATCTACGCGGTCGGACAGATTCCCTACACCTTGACCGGCAAGAAGATGGAAGTGCCGGTGCGCAAGCTGTTGATGGGCTGGCCCCTGGAGAAAGCCGCCAGCCGGGATGCCATGCTGAACCCTCCTGCGATCGATTTCTTCATCGACTTCGCGCAGAACGCAATGCCGATCGAAAGTTCGGGGCGCCGTCAGGTCTGACTGATTCAGTCTATTTGACACTGTGTCTGCGGCAACCGACCATCGCTGACCCCGTGCATCGGTCGCATGCGGCGCCTCGATGGCCCGCCGCAGCGCCGCGGCTGCGCGTACGAATTATTCATCGAGGAGTGAGTTCATGGCATTGCCCAAGGTTCTGCAGGGTCGTCTCAGCGTGCCGGTGGTCGGTTCGCCGCTGTTCATCGTGTCCAATCCGGATCTGGTGATCGCACAGTGCAAGGCCGGCGTGGTCGGTTCGTTCCCGGCGCTGAATGCGCGCCCGGCGCCGAAGCTGGAAGAATGGCTGCAGCGCATCACCAGCGAACTGGCAGAGTGGGACGCGGCGCATCCGGAACAGCCGTCAGCCCCGTTCGCGGTCAACCAGATCGTGCACAAGTCCAACGACCGCCTGCAGCACGATCTCGAAATGTGCGTGAAGTACAAGGTGCCGATCGTGATCACCTCGCTGGGTGCGCGGACCGACGTCAACGACGCCGTGCACAGCTACGGCGGCATCGTGCTGCACGACATCATCAACAACACGTTCGCGCACAAGGCGATCGAAAAGGGTGCCGATGGCCTGATCGCGGTGGCGTCGGGTGCCGGCGGACACGCCGGGCGTCTGTCGCCGTTCGCGCTGATCCAGGAAATTCGCGAGTGGTTCGATGGTCCGCTGCTGCTGTCCGGTTCAATTGCCAGCGGCGGTGCAGTGCTGGCGGCGCAGGCGATGGGCGCCGATCTGGCCTACATCGGCTCGGCCTTCATCGCCACAGCTGAGGCCAATGCGGATCCGGCCTACAAGCAGATGATCGTCGATTGCGGCGCCGATGACATCGTCTACTCCAGCCTGTTCACCGGTGTGCACGGCAACTACCTGAAGCCGTCGATCGTCAAGGCCGGCATGGATCCGGACAAACTGGCCGAAGGCGACATCAGCACCATGGATTTCGGCTCCGGCGGCAATACCGACAAGAAAGCCTGGAAGGACATCTGGGGCTGCGGCCAGGGTATCGGCGCGGTCAAAGCCGTCGAACCGGCGGCGGCGGTGGTCGAGCGCCTCAAGCGTGAATACGCCGTAGCGCGTGCCCGCGTGCTCAGCGCCTGATGACGATCGCGGCCGGCCCCGGGTGATCCATGATCGCCTGGGGC
>JBFFJL010000374.1:0-4081 GCA_041555955.1 Nevskiaceae bacterium | reverse complement strand
GTGCCGGCTGAAAGCTGTAGTCGCGGGCCAGACGCAGCTCGTCAGGCCCCGCGAGAACGCGCCCTCCGGCAAAGGCCGCGTAGCGCACGCTGGTGACCAAGCGGTATTCCAGGGCTTTGCCATCAACCCCGATCGACAGCACCTCGCGCCGCTCGTTCAGGTCACTCAGGCGAATGATCGTGGTGCCTGCGCCGGCGCTGCCGCGCACCGTTGCCCCGCGGCGCTGAAGGATCGAACGCAGAGAGCTTTCGAGTGGCGGCTGCACCACCTGGTACGGCGTGATGACTTCAATGTAGACGTCGCGCAGGGCATCCGGCAACGGGCGCGTACCGGCCAGATGAAATCCGCAGCCACTCAAGAGCAGTGCGGTCAGACAGCATGCGACGAGCCGGATATTCACGGTGTCAGACGACAAAATTGACCAGCTTGCCCGGAACCACGATCTGCTTGCGGATCGTTTGATCGCCGATGAAACGCTGCACGTTCTCCTGCCGCATCGCCAGCGCGAGAATGTCCCCCTTGCTGGCCGCGACGGGCACCGTGATATTCGCGCGCAGCTTGCCGTTGACCTGGACCACCATCGCAATTTCATCCTTCTCGAGCGCGGCACGATCGACCTGCGGCCATGACTGACCCAGGATCGACTCACCACCACGCAGCGACTGCCACAGCGTGTGGCAGACATGCGGCACGATCGGCTGCAGCATCAGGGTCACGGATTCCCACAGCTCCTGCAGCACGGCGCGGCCCTGCGGCGTTGCATCATCAAACCGGCTGGCGTCGTTCATCAGCTCCATGATCGCCGCAATCGCGGTGTTGAAGGTCTTGCGTCGTCCGTAATCGTCACTGACCTTGGCGATCGTCTCGTGCAGCTTGCGCCGCAAGGTCTTCTGTTCGGAATTCAGCGCACGCACATCCAGCGCCGCGGCGGGCCCACCCGTGACCTGGACGTAAACCCCGCGCCACAGCCGCCGCAGGAAGCGCGAGGCGCCATCGACCCCGTCATCGCGCCATTCCAGAGACGCATCCGGAGGCGCAGCAAACATCGCGAACAGCCGCACGGTGTCAGCGCCGTAGCGGCCGATCAGGGCCTGCGGATCGACACCATTGTTTTTGGACTTGGACATCTTCTCGACACCGCCAATGACCACCGGCTGGCCGTCACTGCGCAGCACCGCACTCAGCGGTTGGCCCTTGGCGTCGAGCTCCAGATCCACATCCGCCGGACTCAGCCACAGCTTCTTGCCGCCCTCGCCTTCGCGATAGTAGGTCTCCTTGATCACCATGCCCTGCGTCAGCAGGTTGGTGAACGGCTCGTCAGAACTGACCAGACCTTCATCACGCATCAGCTTGTGGAAGAAGCGTGCGTACAGCAGATGCAGAATCGCGTGCTCGATGCCGCCGATGTACTGATCCACCGGCAGCCAGTAGTTGGCGCGTTCATCGAGCATCTGCTCGGTGTTGTCCGGGCAGGCATAGCGTGCGAAATACCAGCTCGACTCCATGAAGGTATCGAAGGTATCGGTCTCGCGCGTGGCCGGGCCGCCGCAGCTTGGGCAGGTGGTCTTGGCCCATTCCGGATCGGCCTTGATTGGTGATTTCACGCCCGTGAACTCGACGTTCTCCGGCAGCACTACCGGCAGCTGATCCTCCGGCACCGGCACCGCATCGCAGCTCGGGCAGTAGATCATCGGAATCGGGCAGCCCCAATAGCGCTGACGCGACACACCCCAGTCGCGCAGGCGGAAATTGACTCGCCGCTGCCCATTGCCGTCGCGCTCGAACTGATCGGCCAGCGCATCGAAAGCCTGGCGATAGCTCATGCCGTCAAAGGCGCCCGAGTTGACGACCTTCATTTGCGGGTGCGTCTTGTCGGCGTACCAGTCCTGCCACACCGCGGGATCGTAGGTCTGCCCTTCGATCGCGATCACCTGCTTGATCGGCAGTCCGTAGGCATGGGCGAACGCAAAGTCGCGCTCGTCGTGCGCCGGCACGGCCATCACCGCCCCGGTGCCGTAGCCCATCAGCACAAAGTTGGCCGCCCAAACGGGCACCTTCTCGCCGGTGATCGGATGAATCGCGGAAATACCCAGGGCCATGCCCTTCTTTTCCGCGGTCTCCATCTCGGCTTCGGCCACGCCGCTGCGCGCGGCGTCCTTGAGAAATTCCGCCAGCGTGGGATTTCCGGCTGCTGCCTTCTGCGCCAGCGGGTGCTCGGCCGCAACCGCCACATAGGTCACGCCCATCAAGGTATCCGGGCGCGTGGTAAAGACCGTCAACGGCTCGGACTCGCCCTCGACCGCGAACTGCAGCTCCAGTCCTTCCGAACGCCCGATCCAGTTGCGCTGCATGGTCTTGACCGCATCGGGCCAACCCTCGAGCCGGTCCAGGTCGTCCAGCAGTTCTTGCGCATAGGCCGTGATCTTCAGGAACCATTGCGGGATTTCCTTGCGCTCGACCAGAGCGCCCGAGCGCCAGCCCCGACCATCGACCACCTGCTCATTGGCCAGCACGGTCTGATCGACCGGATCCCAGTTCACCACCGCATTCTTGCGGTAGACCATCCCTTTCTTGAACAGGCGTGTGAACAGCAGCTGCTCCCAGCGGTAGTACTCCGGCCGGCAGGTCGCCAGCTCGCGCGACCAGTCATACGCCAGCCCCAGCTGCTGCAGCTGGGTGCGCATGTAATCCATGTTGGCGTAGGTCCAGCTCGCCGGCCGCGTGTTGTTCGCAATCGCAGCATTCTCGGCCGGCAGACCGAAGGCATCGAAGCCCATCGGCTGCAGCACGTTCTTGCCCAGCATGCGCTGATAGCGGCTGATCACATCGCCGATCGTGTAGTTGCGTACGTGCCCCATATGCAGCTTGCCGCTGGGATACGGGAACATCGCCAGGCAATAGAACTTCTCCCGCGACGGATCCTCCGTCACTTCAAAGGACTTGTTCTGGGACCAAAACGCCTGAACCGCCTGTTCGATCTCGGCGGGGGTGTACTGCTCTTGCATGGATATGCTGCGACCAAGGGCTTGATAAGTCGGCTAGTTTAGCAGCGTAGGCAACAACTTCCGCCAAACTGGCATGGCTGGCGCTCGTCCCAGCAAACCGACTCATCACGCGGCAAAGACTGACATTTCACGTCACGAACTGACAATAGCGTCACGAAAGCGCAGGCGTGCTTTCGAGTTATGCACAGCGCAACTCATTGCTTTATCTAGATTTGAAGCAGATTTGTGTCGGTGGCACAGCCCCTGCTGTAGGAATATACGCACAGGCACAATTCCTGCGGCGCCAAACGTCCACCTTCTGGAGAGTGTTCATGAAGAAGCAGCAAGGCTTTACCCTGATCGAACTGATGATCGTCGTCGCCATCATCGGCATTCTGGCCGCCATCGCGCTGCCGGCGTATCAGGATTACATCGCACGTTCGAAAGTCACAGAAGCCATGGTCACCCTCGACGCCGCCAAGGTTTCTGTTGCGGAGTACGCTTCGTCGATGGGCGCCACCGAGTTGGGAACCGCAACTGCGGCCACCGTCGGCGTCGCCTTGCCGCAGAACGCCAATTACGTCTCCGCTCTGGCTTGGACAGCCAGCGCGACGGCGCCGGTCATTACGGCAACCCTGCAGAACATCAACACTGCGGTCGACGGCAAGACCATCCTCCTCACGGGCGCGGTCAAGAGCGATCTGACAATCGCTTGGACCTGTACGACCACTGCCGCCGCCAAGTACGTGCCGGCGAACTGCCGCTAATCGGGACAGCAGTCCCAGACAGCTTGAAAAGATGCCGCCTTCGGGCGGCATTTTTCATGATGATGCCATGCCACCATCAATCGCCATTTTAGTTCCTCGCCTGATTCATGCCGCAATGGCCAGTGTGTTCGCTTGGCTAAATCTGGTTGTGGCGCAGGCCGGCCTGCTGAACTATGCCGATCAACACCGAGCGGCGGCGTCGTTCGCCTGGGAAGTCCTCGCCTCAAGACCCCAATTGCTGTTGACACTTGCAACGCCAATTGTGGTCATTGCCGCACTCTATTCGCTGTTTTTCTGGACGCTGGCCATTCTTGGGCGTCCCCGCAGAGC
>JBFFJL010000373.1:0-4094 GCA_041555955.1 Nevskiaceae bacterium | reverse complement strand
TGCGGAAAGCGGCCGAAGCGCTCGATGATCGCCAGATGCCGACGCGCAAAATCGAGATAGAACGCGTAGCTCTTGCGGCGCTCGTCGGCCACCTCGTTCTCCAGCGCCTCGAATAACGCAACGCAACGTTGCTGGTCCTCCAGCGACTCCGAGTGTTCCAGCGGCAGATAGAAGAACACGCGTTCGATCGGCAGCAGCGCGCGGTCATGCCCCAGCACCAAGCCGGCCTTGCACCACTGCCGCGCCAGCGCGTCGTCAGCGAACGCACGCGGGTCGTTGCGATACATGTTGCGCGAGAACTGGTCGATCAGCAGGATCAAGGCCAGCCGCGAGTGCGCGTCGTTTTCCCAGGCCGACAGCGTGCCGGCCACCGCCGCGTCACGTGCGGCGGTGAAACGCTCACGGATCTGCTGATCGGTGGCGGCATCTTTGCCCCACCACAGCTTCGACTGCGCGTCCGCCGCGGCGTCGCCCGGCGTCTCGCCGAACCAGTAACGAAGCACGGCGTCGGGCTGCGGCAGGGTCATCATCGTTCTCCTCGAATCTGCCGCCGAATGTGATCGGCTTGGCTGGACGCTGCAACGATAGCACCGCAGACTCGAACCTCATCACCGGGATCAGGAGCGCAACGGGTGGACCCGTTCAGCACATTCACCCTGGGCGTGTTCGCCGCGTCGATCGTTCTGAGCATGGTCGCCGTCGCGCGCCTGCTGTCGCGCATACGGCAAGCCCGCGACAGCCAAACCGGTCGCGGCACCCTGAGCCTGAACGAAGACCAGCCGCGCAGCTTCGCTTTCAATGATCGCAAGGTCGAGGCACAACTGCATCGCGGACGCCAGCGCAGCCCGGCGCGGCTGAGCCTGCGCACCGCCGCACCGGACGGCCCGAAACTCAGCATGCGCAAACTGATCGCGGTCGACCGGCTCGCGCGTGCCATAGGTCTGGCGCCACGGCCCGATGACAGCGCGCGCCTGAGCGCGGAGTTTCTGATTGACAGCAATCAACAGGAAGCGATCGCGGCACTGGAACGCAGCATCGGCGTGCGCAGCGCCACCCAGGTGCTGATGTCCGCGGGAGCCACTTCGATCGACTGGGTCAAGGGCGCGCTGGAACTGCGCATCCCGCTGTTGAAGCTCACGGCCCACCCGGACCCCGACGCGACGCTGCAGGAATGGGCCGAACAACTCGATCTGCTCGCGCGCAGTCTGCCGCGCCAGATCACACCGATGACCAAAGTCACGCCCCAATGGTCGCTGCGTCACGGCCTCGGCTGGCTGCTGTGTGTGCTGGGCCCCATCGTCGGCATCGCCGCGCTGGTCATGACGTTCAAGGACTACCGGCCGCTGGATGCACTGCCGCTGGCGACAGAAGCGATGCACTACTGGCCATGGGCGGCCCTCGCCGGCTGCTTCGCCGCGTTGCTGCTGGTCCGAGGTCACCCTTCCAGCGGACGCCTCGCCGCCGCGCTGCTGCCGATGACCCTGATTACCACCGCCAGCCTGATGCTGGCCGCGTATCTGCTGACCAATGGCGAAGGTGTTTTCAGCGACGCGCAACAGACGCTCAGCTATCAGACCCTGCCGGTCACCAAAAGCATTCGCAGCGGCAAGAACCATGATCGCTACTACTGGGAAGCCGATGCCCTGCAGCTGCGCGATCTGATCGGTGCCCGTCACGCGCTGCGCAAGCCGATCACCTACGCCCGCTGGAAACAGGACGCATACGACGGCGCACAGCTGCGCGTCGGCATCGCCAGCGGCGCGCTCGGCCACGCCTGGATTCAGGAGGTGCGCATCATCGAACCGGGACGCGCTGCCTCCCCACGCGCCGCGTCTGCATTAACCACGCCGAGCGCCGAACGGACACCGTCCGTTGCAAAGCAAGCGGTCGCCGAGGATTCACCGCTGAAGCTGCAGCTCCAGCAAGCCAAGGCGCAGTATCGGGCCCAGGACTACGAGGCGGCGAAGCAGCTGTTCGATACCGCCATCTCCCTGTTCGAACAGAACCCCGATGCCGCCAGCGATGCGGAAAAAGCGGAAGCCTACTGGTATCGCGCCAGCGTCTTCGCGAATCTGGGCGAGGATCACGACACCGAGCGCGAAGCCGATGCACGCGCGGCGCTCGCGATCCGGCCCGACCACACCGGCGCCGCGCTGCTGCTCGACGGCGTACTGGTGCGACAGCAGCGCTACGACGAAGCGCTGGCGTTGTGGAACGACGTGCTTACACGCAAACCGGCTTACAGCTACGGCCGCATGAAGCGTGGACGCATTCACCTCGCCTTGGGTGACGCCGAGTCGGCGCGTGTTGATGCGCAAGCAGCGTGTGATGCCGGTCAGCGGGCTGGGTGTGATTTACTCGGGGAAGTCTAAGAGCAAACAAGTAACGCGACCGGCGGGCTGAGCGGGTGCATCCGTCGACCGACTCACACAGAAAGTTCTGGATATCCACTGCGGGGAAGGGAAATGATTCAAGCGGTAACGCGGCGTTTTGCTCTTTTGCTTGTCTTCATTTCAAGCGCATCACTATTGGCTGCGTGCAACGGCAGTTCAGATCAAGTGCCCCTTGGAAATGACGACTCCCGGGCGAGCACAAAACAACCCGGTCAGCTTCCAGCACCTTCAGTCATGGGGCCGGTGACCGGCGGCCTGCGCGGCATGCCCTGGGCCGGCACGGTTGAGGCCCTGGCACCCCTGGCGCCATTTGATTTCGTGCAAGAGGAATTCTTTTTTACTGGCACCGCATATAGCCGCGACAACATGGCCTTGGCGACAGGATCTTCTGCAGCATATACCTCTCGCATGCTGGTGCAGAGGCCCCGAAATCCTGAGGAATTCAATGGGACGGTGCTGGTTGAATGGCTCAATGTCACAACAGAGGCTGAATTGCCTGCAGTGTGG
The DNA here is from genome assembly GCA_041555955.1 of Nevskiaceae bacterium. Taxonomy (GTDB): domain Bacteria; phylum Pseudomonadota; class Gammaproteobacteria; order Nevskiales; family Nevskiaceae; genus Solimonas. The sequence goes on along the minus strand of JBFFJL010000373.1, from coordinate 1,194 downwards.
GCGCTGACTCATAAAGAGCTTTTGCGCGAAGGCTATGCCTATGTGGCGATATCGGCCCAGGAAGCCGGGGTTAGCGTGGGTCCTCTGGCGCTCAAACTCTGGGATCCCGTTCGTTACGCACCATTAAGTCACCCAGGGGATGCCTACGAATTCGACATATTCGCCCAGGCCGGGCAGGCATTGCTGAATGAGACCGGGGTCCAGCCTCTCGGGGAACTAAAGCCCCGCCGAATCATTGGAAGTGGAGCGTCCCAATCCGCTTCCTTGTTGCTGTCCTACATCAATAATCTGCACCGCGAGCAGCAATTGTTCGATGGATTTTTTGTCTATGTATGGTCCGGGCCGGTGGACCCCGGCGTAGATGTCCCCGTCATGATGGTGCTCACAGAATCCGAGCTTGAGGGGTTTACCTCACCCTTGTCGCTGCAAGGACAAATTCCGGATGGCGTGGATAACCTGGGGCAGATACCGGGGCTGGGAATTGCACGCATTGTCCCCCCGCTGTTTCCCAGTGCGGATTCTGACAATCTCCGGGTATGGGAAATGGCCGGCGCCACCCATGTGGATCAACAGGGTTTGACGTATCTGCTGGCAACACTGGAACAGGGCGAAGTCGCGCCCCTCGATTTACCTCCCCTGCTGGTGGACGTACCTCTGTTGTGTTTACTGCCAATAAACAGGCTCGATGCCAGCCGCCCCACGATGGCGGCCTTGCACCAACTCGATCAATGGATTCGCAGCGGGCGGCCTCCCGCGCATTACCCACGCGCGAATCGAAATGACGACGACTCTCTGATTCGTGATGCAGATGGTATTGCCCAGGGCGGAATACGCATGCCACCCCTGCAAGCACCCATCGGGGCGAATCGCGGCGACACCTGTGCGTTTTTTGGAAGTTATCAGGCGTTCAACGCCAACAAGATCCAAAGCCTCTATCCAGACGCCGAGTCTTACCGTCTGGCCGTTACGGAAGCCGCTCTACAGAACGTCGATGAAGGCACCCTGCTCCCTCCCGAGGCTGAAGCCTACATCCAGGAGGCTTACCAAGTAGACGTCTGGTAGCGATTTTGCACCGCATTTTGCATGCACAGGCGATGACCCCTACCAGCTCAGGAACCATCCGCCAAGGCATGCTTTCCGCATCCACGTAATACAACCGCCCACCCTCGCGCACGAAGCGCCTTCGCTCCTGCA
>JBFFJL010000372.1:0-4095 GCA_041555955.1 Nevskiaceae bacterium | reverse complement strand
GGTCATTGCGCGGGCAATGGCTGTCCGGCGGACATCACTTCGTGCGGATCGGCGAAACCACCCCCAGCAGCATCCGCCGCAGCCTGGTGGAACTCAGCTGGCGCCGGCCAAGCTGGGGATCAATTGCCGCAAGCTGGCTGGAAAACCTCGATGGCAACGGCAGCCGGATCAATGGCGTTTCTCTCTCCGTCACACCCCAATCAATCTTCGATATCTTCATCACGGCCGGCGTGCGCTACGACCTGAATGAAGAACACCGGCACTCAGCCTATCTGCTGATGTCTTACGCCTGGGACGGGCAAACCAACCTCAATGCCACGGCGCAGCACGATTCCGGAGGCAACAGCTTCACGGCAAGCGCCAGCCATCGATCGCGCGGACCCCTGGGCTGGCAGTCTCGCGCAACGCGTTCCGAGGGCGAATTCCAACGCACTGCGCTCGGCACGGCGTATGTCGACCCACGCGCGGTAATCAGTGCCGAACTCGACGATGTCGACACTGGCACCGCCTACCGCGCCGGAATCCAGACCGAATTCGCCATGCTTGACGATGACGGGTTCTGGACTCGACCGCTCGCTGGCCCCTTTGCCGTCGTCGATACCGGAGCGGTCAGCAACGTCAGGGTCTTCAACGAAAATCATCTGGTCGGCACCACCGATGCGTCCGGACTGTTGCTGGTCCCCGGCTTGCGGCCCTATCAACTCAACCGTCTCTCGGTCGCTGATGACGACTTCACGATTGACCGCCGTATTGACGGCATTCGCCGCGAGGTCATGGCGCCGGGCTTTGGTGGTATCCGCGTACCCTTTCTCAGCGAAGAAACGGCAGCACGCCGCTTGCGGCTCGAGCTTGATCAACAACAGACCGTGCCACCGGGCGCGGACATCGTCGTCCGCGAAACAGGCGAAGCAACGTTTGCCGGCTTCAATGGCGAAACCCTGTTGAGCGGTCCCCAGGCTCGCTACACGCTTGATGTGCGCTGGAAGGACGGCCAGTGCCAGGCGCAGGTGCAGTTGAATGCCCACGACCGGCTCGGTGATCCGGTACAGCCAGTCCCATGTGTCTCCCTCGATTCGTTGCAGGATAGATCGCCATGACCTCGCTTGCTCGTTGGCCCACGCTGCTGATCCTGCTTGCGGCCGTTGCAATCGGCATCTTTCCACTACGCGCTCAGGCACAGCTCTCCTCTTGCTCCGTGTCTCTGCTGCCGGTGAGTTTCGGTACCGTCGACGCGTCCTCTCCGACAACAACAACGGGCACGGGGACAATCACCGTCACCTGCACCGGTCTGAGTCTGTTCTCCTACACCATCCGCCTGAGCACGGGCGGCTCGGGCAGCTTTGCTTCCAGACGGATGCAATCCGGAGGGAACCAACTGCAGTACAACCTGTACCGGGACATCACACGCACACAGGTCTGGGGCGACGGAACCGGGGGAAGCTATTCCGTGACTGGCACGATCGTCATTCTCGGCGTCTCCATTCCGTACCCGGTATACGGCTCCATTCCAGGCAATCAGAACGTTCCATCCGGCACGTACGCCGACACCATTCAAGTCACGGTCACCTATTAGCTCACCGCAAACATCAAGCGCTTCGGCGCTGCCGTGACTCGCGGATGCACCGATCGCCCGCAAATGTTGCAGACCCATCAAAAGTGCGGGGTCAAACGACGGACTTCGCGTTATATCTTTTCGGCCTGCCCCCACAAGCAGACCCTTTCCTCCAGACACGATTCCGGCGGCAATGCGCGTCCATTGCGCCTGCGCGGCCCAGCGCGGACAGAACAGAACAATGATTTCGATGATTTCGACGACTTCCCGCAACGCAATGACCATGGGCTCGATCGTGTTGGCAATATCGCTGCCGGCACACGCAGCCTATGGCCCGTTCGAGCACGGTTACGGCATCAAATCCCTGGGTGCCGGCGGCATCGGCTATACCAGCGCCGAGGACAGCTACTGGATCTCCGGCAACCCGGCCACCGCGGCAACGCTGAGCGCGCGCTACGACGTTGGCCTGGACTGGGTCACGGTCCTGCCGAGCGGTCGTATTCACGACAATGCCGCAGGTCCGGACGAAACCTTTTCCTCCGACGGTACGCGCCAGTTTCCGATTCCGCAGGCCGGATGGATCCGCCCGCTCAGCGAGCGCCTGACGCTCGGCATCAGCATTTTCAGCGCAGGCCTGGGCACCGACTACACGAACAATCCGTACGAACGCTTCGGCGGTGACCCCAGTGGCGGCCTGTCAATGAGTCAGTCAGGCATCGTCAGCGCGCTGGCGTTCAAGCCGACGCCGCAGCAGGCCGTCGGCGTCAGCCTCAACCTCAGTTACCAGATGCTGGACGTCAAAGGCATCCAGCCGTTCGCGGCGCTGTCCGAGAATCCGGACCAGTTCACCAATCAGGGCAATGACGGCGCCTTTGGCATCGGCCTGACCGTGGGCTGGACCGGCACCCTGGCGCCGGGCCTGAGCGCCGGATTCGCCTATCGCAGCACCACCTGGACCCAGCGCACCGACGACTACGCCGGCCTGTTGCCGGATCAGGGGCGACTGAAGCTGCCAGCGATCTGGGGCGGCGGTCTGGCCTATGCGCTGCCCCAGGACCTCACGATCGCCGCGGACTATCAACGCGTCGAGTACGCGTCGGAACACGCGCTGGGCAACTCTGCCGCGCGTCTCGATCAGGGCTATCTGCTGGGTTCCGACAACGGCCCCGGATTCGGCTGGCAGGATCAGGACATCGTCAAGCTCGGCATCATCTGGCAAGCAAGTCCGACACTGACCCTGCGCACCGGCTACAGTCATGCCAGCCAGATCGTGTCGCAGGCTGAAACCCTGTTCAATCTGCTGACGCCCGTGGTCGGCCAGGATCATTACACCGCCGGAGGCAGCTGGCAGCTTCAGGATGGCTGGGAGATCAGCGGCTACGCCGCGCTGCTGGAGCGCAAGAACATCAAGGGTCAGCAGTCGATTCCGGCCGCGCTCGGCGGCGGTGAGGCGGACGTCAAGAACGATATGTACATGTGGGGTGTTTCGGTCGGCCGTCGCTTTGGCGACGCCCACTGACAACCTGCAGCACGGTACTCAGCGCAGGTAGTCGAACAACGACAGTCCCTGCACCGATACATACGATTTCTGCGCCGCCTGCAGCGCCACCATCTGCTGCTGCAGGCGGCTGACGGCCTCGACCACGTCGACATCGCGCAGATTCGACAGGGATTCGGTCACGTGCAGATTCTGCGTGCTGAGCAGTTCCAGCGCGCCATCAGTGGCGGCAAGGCGCACACCAACTCCGGATTGCACGCCGGTGATATGGGTTTCCGCCGCACTGAGTTCGGTCAGGGATTGCTGCAGCGCGGTCTGGAACTGCGCGCGCTGTGCGCCGTTGCTCTGCGGCTGATCCAGCAGGTTGGCCAGCTTGTCGATCAGGGCAAACGCGTCTTGCGCCTGGCTGGGTCCGACGCTGAAGGTATCGCCATCCGCGGGGGTACCGCTGAACGCGAGATTGACGCCACGAAAATTCAGCGCTTGCCCGTCGCTGTAGGCGCCGGACTGGATCACCGCATTGCCGGCATCGCGAACTTCGTAGTTGCCGCCACTGAAGCTGAGGCTGTAACTGCCGCCATCCCACAGCGAAGCATCCGTCACCCCGGTGGACCCGAGCTGCAGGCTGCCGGTATTGCCGGCGCTGGCCTCGACCGCAAAGGTGCCGTTCCCGGTCTTCAAACGCATGAACACTTCGCTGCCGGCATCGCCCGCGGCGATGCTGCGGCTGCTGCCGATCTGAACCTCGGACACCTGCTGATTGCCGGTGTAGGTCGCGCTGCCGCCGCTCCAGGAAAACGGCGCAGACGCGTCAGCGGTGCCACCGAACAGGTAGCGCCCCTGACCGTCATCCTGATTGGCGACGGCGAGCAATTGATCGCGCAAGCTGCGCAGCTGGGTCGCAATCGTCGCGCGGTTTTCGGGCGACTGACTGGCCGTATTGGCCTGGATCGACAGCTCGCGCACGCTCTGCAGAATGTCGGTCGCCGATGACAGTGAATCCTCTTCGAGATACAGGCGCTGCTGGGCCGACTGTGCGTTGGAG
>JBFFJL010000371.1:0-4096 GCA_041555955.1 Nevskiaceae bacterium | reverse complement strand
TGCCGACGGTGGTGTTGAAGCTGACGCCGTACATCTGGATGTCCTCGGGGTAGTCAAGGAAGATGCGTGAGCTGTCGATCGGTGCCGGCTCCAGGCCGTTCGGATTGAGCTTCATGCCGTCGCAGTCCACCGTCGCCTGAATGACGTCGGTGGTGCTGTCGTCGATGCAGGTGTGGTCGGACGCATACATGCTCAGGTACGGCAGGCGACTGTGGTAGTTCAGCGCGTAGAAACTGAACTCGGTGCCGCCGTTGAAGTCCGCGGCGTACCAGGTCAGCTTGGCGCCGAACTGGCCGTCGTCGCGGGGTTCGCCTTCCTTCTGTGCCACCGAGACCGCCACCGAGGTGTCCGAGATGTCGGCGCCGATGCCCGGCAGACGCTGCAGGCCGTCCGGGTCCTCGTGGAACTGGCCCAGGGTCAGCTGCGCGGTGTCGCGGCCGATGACGTCGAACGGCGCGAAGAAACTGCCGCCCTTGGGGACTTCGACGCCGTCCCAGGCCAGCTGATACACCAGATCGATCGAGACGCTGTCGCTCAGCGCGGTGGTCAGTACCGCGGCCGGTGTGGTGCGGAATACTGCGGCGATCTGCGTGCCCGGCTGGTACAGGTAGCGCGCATCCGGCGCGTTGAGTTCGCTGATGCTGTTGAGCGCAATCAGCGTCGACTCGCCCCAGCGGATGTGCTGGTAGCCGAGCGCGGCCGAGAACTCGTGATCGAACAGCGAGAACACGCCGCTGACCAGCAGATTGCCGATCGTGTGGTCGTAGCCGACATTCTGCTCGACCGCGTCGGCGCGCGGCGTGTGCCGTGGCTGATAGGTCGTATCAGGGTGGTATTCGTCGAAGTCGTCGTTGACCGGATCGAAGAACACCGTGCCGCCGGCCTTGAAGGTCCAGTCGCCGTACGAGGCTGTCAGTTCCGAACTGAGCTTGGACAGCGCCGCAACGACGTCGCCCTGGTCGTAGTTGAGATTGCCGTCGTCCTTGTTGAGAGCGAAGAACGATCCGGGGGCATCGACCAGCTTCTGGTTCAGGCTGGCGTTCTCGTTGAACGACAGGCAGGCATCATTGACGCCGCTGCCGCACAGGGTCGGATCGAGATTGTTCTTGTCGATCAGGCGCGGATCGCGATCTTCGACACGCCACGACGCGCCCAGAGAAATGCGCGTTTTCAGGCTGCCACTGATGTTGCCGTAATCGAACTCGAACGCCGTCGCCGTGCCGCAACAGCACGCCATTCCCGCCATTCCGAATACGACCAGAATCAATCCGCGCATCGTTCTCCCCCGAGCACTTGATGACCGGTTTTATACCGGCGAAATCTCATTGCCGGCCAAGTCCTCGGCTCTGGTCGGAGCCGTGACATGCCGGATACTCTGCCATTGATTGATGACATTGTCATCCGTCAATGTTCTGATTGCCCTGCGTTCAGGCGGCCGGCGAGGCGGCCTCGCGGATGGCCTGGGTCAAATTCGACACAACATCCGGTCCCAGGCGTTCTGCAACCGCGGCCGCCCGGCTTTGCACCGGTGATGTCATCTGCGCGACCAAGGGCAGCAGCTGCGGCCACAGTGACGCCTGATGCGCAGCAAAAATCATCGACTCAAGAATGGCGTCATCGTCCAGTGCCACCAAACGCGCCAGGTGCGCGTGCTGTGTGGCTTCCATCTCGGCCACAATCGGGAGCAGTGCAGGCCACAGCGACTGGCGATGCGTGCGTTCGAGCATGCGCGTCAGCAGGGCATCGTCCAGACCCGCGGCGAGCGCCGCCATGTGCCGGCGTTGCGGCGTTGCGATGCCATTGATCAGATTCATCGCTTCCGGCCATAGCTCGTCGTCGCCTTCGATGGCGGAAGCGATCATGTTGCGCAGTCTGGCGTCCGGCAGCATTGCAATCACTGCGCTGAGCTGCGCGGGGTCTTCCACGAAAAAGCCGATCTGCAGTAGTGCGACGTCGTCGCGCAGTGCCGCCAGAATCGCCCGCATTGCGGGTTCCGGCAGGCTGTCGACAAAGCGGGCCATGGCAATGTGTTCGCGGCGGCTCGCGAGCTCCCGTGCGATATCGACGACGCGATCCAGCGGCATGCCGGCGATCAGCTCACGAATATGGCGCGGGTCGATCTCCAGGCAGACATCGGCCAGAAAGGGGGTGTGCAGCCGCTTGGCGACATCAACCGCGCGATCCGGCGGCAGCAATCCGGCGATGCGGGCGCACAGCAGCGAGCCCAGTGCTTTTTCCGCGATCAGGGCAGTGATCTTGCCTGGCAGCAGACGGCTGGAGGCGGCAACCCGGTGAAACAAATGCTGGTCGGCGTCGAACAGACTGGCTGTCGTGCGTTCGCGCAGTTGCCGAATCGACGCCGCATCCAGCTTTTCAAGGTATGCCAGTTGTTCGAAAGTTGTCCGGAGCACCCGCGCCAGCTTCAGAATTTCTGCGTGTTGGGCCAACGTCGCCATTGCGTTCGCCTTTACGGGAAAAGGATTTTGCGTACAGGGCCGCGCAGCAGTGCGGGAATGTGTCCAAGTGCGGCCTCGAAAGCGCGGGCCAGCTGCTGTTTCTGATGCGCACGTGCGGTACGGATACTTTGACGCAGCATGTCGATTTCGGTCGACGTCAGTGCGTCGAGTGCGGGCAACGACTTCGCGCCCAGCTCATCGGCCAGGGGGTGTGCGGCGGACATTGGCTCTCCTCCAAATGGCCTTCAGACTGAGTTCGTCGATCCGTCTAATGCGGTCGATCATAGGCACATTATGCGCAATTGCGTCGGCTTGCATTGACCGTGCCGCCGCAACGCGTGTCCGCACGGTTGCACGAAAAGCGCTGACTCACGATCCGGCTGGCGGCGTGCGATGTGACTCGCGATATTGTACTGGCGTCATGCCGCACCAGCGCTTGAAGGCGCGGTAGAAGGTGCTGGGTTCGGAAAAGCCGGTGAGATAGACGATGTTGTCGATCGGCTCTTCGGTGCGCGCAAGCAGCTTGCGCGCCAGCGCATAGCGGAAATCCGTGACGATCTGACTGAAGCTGGTGCCAGCGCGCGACAGCTCGAAGCGCAGCCGTCGCGGCGCCAGGCCCACTTCCCGGGCGACGTCATCCAGGTCGCAGGTTTCCAGCTCCAGCCGCTGCGACAGGACCTTGCGAATCTGTTCGACGAGGTCGCGGCGGTGCAGGTCGGACAGCCGCTTCTGCGCAAATTCCTCGTGCAGCTTCAGCAGGTCCGGATCCCAGCGGGGCGAACGAAACTCCAGCAGCGCCGGATTGAACCAGATTTCGCTTTCCTGTCCGTCGAATTCGACCGGACAGCCGAAGACTTGATCGTATTCGGCCTGCGGGCTGCGACGGCTGCAGCGCAGCTTGACGCGCAGTGGTGCATACCGCAGTTCGGTGACCGATTGCGCAAACTGGATCAGCTCGTGCACGACGCAGATTTCGGTATGCCGCAGCTGCGGCGCATCCAGGGCGCTGCCGATGACCGCGATACGTGCGCCCAGCTCGTCATGGACCAGACGCACACTGAGTGCATCGCTGACCAGGCGGATGTACTTCAAGGCACGCAGGATGCCTTCGCCGAAAGTCGGGCTGCTGAACATCAGGTATTCGATGACCTCGCCGCGGAATAGCGGCAGGTGCGGGCACAGGTGGAGGCCGATGTCGGGATCGCTGGTGACGCCTTCGACCACCTGCCAGAACAGTGCTTGCTGCTGATGCGGTGTGCGCAGTTCCCTCAGCGGCAGTTTCTCGGCGTCGTAGCCGAGTCGGGTATAAATCGCATTGACGTCGATGCCGGCCTTGACCATGGCCTCGTGCACGACCAGCAGAAATTGTCCGGAGTCCCGCATCACCCGTTTGACCCTTCTTGTTATGAGTGCGCACCGGCGACGACGCGGGACCCGATCCATCGGGTTTCCGCTGCCGGGTGCAGGCGCGACACTGTGCTAGTTTGCCGGAATGACAGTCGAAGGTCATTCGCCAGTCAGAGTCCTTTCCAATTCAGAGATGAGCCTGAAGGGCGGATCTGAGTGAGGGGCTGTCAGGCGGCGGGTTGCTGGGCTTTGCTGATGGAACGGAACAGTTGATCCCGAGCCTGGTTGAGAGC
>JBFFJL010000370.1:0-4099 GCA_041555955.1 Nevskiaceae bacterium | reverse complement strand
GTCACGTAGTGCGTCTGCGTCATGAACGACTTGCTCAGCTTGTAGTCGAAACCGAACGCGGTTTCGGTCAGCTTTTCGCTGCTGACGTCGCCTTCGGTCTGGCCGAACTCAGCCTTCATCGTGAAGGCGTTGATCGTGTAGCCGGCGGAAACCACGAAGCTGGTGTCCTGGTTGTCGCTCTCGTCGGCCGCGGTCGAGTCGTCGTCCGCTTCCGTCGCCAGCTGATACAGCGCACCCACCTGCAGATCCTTGAACGGGATGAACTGGGCGGTGACGCGCATGATGTCGATGCTCTTGCCCTGGCTGCCGATTGCACCCTTGTCCGCCTTCAGCGAAGTGGTTTCGTTCGCGGCGTAGGCGGCGTTCAGCTTGACCATGCCCATATCGAACTTGGCCGCAGCATAGAACGTGTCGGCAACGCCGGTATCGGTGTCGCTGCTGTCGGTGGCGGCGGTGCGACCTTCGCCCGGCTGCGCGGTCAGTTCGAACTCGAACACGTCGCCCAGCTTCGGCGAGGTGTACTGAATCAGATTCTTGTTGCGGGTTTCGCCGGCCAGAATGCTGGCGAAGTCGGCCAGTTCCTGGTCGTTGAACAGGTCGATCTTGCTGCCGATGTCCTTCACCGAGGTATCAAAGCCGCCGAAGCGCAGGCTACCGAAGCCACCCTTGATGCCAGCGAAAATGTTGCGCTCGGAGAACGGCGTACCTTCGTCACGGAACGGATCGATGCCGTATTCGAGCTGATAGAACGCCTTCAACCCGGCAATGCCCAGCTCCTCGTCACCCTTGAAACCCAGGCGTGAAGAGTTGGAATTGTCATTCAGCGCCCACACCGCATCGGCGCCCGGATTGCCGATTTCCTCTTGGGTGCTTTCGAGGCCGAAGTTGAACTTGCCGTAGACCTTCGGCGCAGCCGAGGCGATCGCCGGTGCCAGAAAGGTCGCCCCCACAGCGACTGCAAGCAGAGTCTTCTTCACGCGAACATCTCCTGATCAGGATGGGAAAGTATTTAGTGTCGACCGCAGCGTGCGGGCACCTTGCGGGATGTCCCACGGCCAGCGCGCCCCATGTGTCGCGCTCTGCAATCCGACGCGAAGTATCGGGAGCCGTCGTGACGATTTTTTGTCAGTTCTTTGACAGTTCTGTGACAGCCGACAGATCGTCACATTTTGCGCGAGGCCAGCCGCCCTCTAGGCTGATCTCTTGGCAACCAGCGGACTGAAGTCAGGGCGAAGCGGCCGACGCCAAGGCCTGCCCGCGACATCAAGCCCCCCCCTTATTAAGGCTGGGACGGGACGGCGCCGGTCTGCTCGCCGACCCAGAGCAAAAAAGCGCGCCGCTCTGACGGCGTGGCCTGCGCCCACCAGCCTTTCATCACCGGTAGCCAGTCACCCGCAGCAGGCGCGGCTGCGGTCACGTCATCCTTGCTGACGACTTCCGCAGCAACAGCCGATGCCGGCTCCGGCATCGGCGCGACGACGTGTCGGCCCTCACTCTTCTCAGCGACCTGGATCAGTTCACGGTCACCGCTCAACTGCGCCGTGAGCCCGCGCTTGAACTGAAGGCCGCTGTTCTCGGACTGCACCCGTTCGCCGGTTGCCGCATCCTCGATCCAGCCGGAGAATTCAGCAGTCAAGGCCTTCGCATCTTCGTAGCGCTCTGGATGCGCGTATTCGATCCGATAGCGGTGTCCCGCTCGCGCCTCGATCACAAACCGCGCCGGGTCCGAGCGCAAGGCATCTTCGGCGTCGCCCAGAGACCAGATTTCCTTGTAGTACACCAGCAGCTCATAGCGCCCAGGGGCAAGCTGAAGGTCGATATCCCCTTTGCGTAGCGGGCCGCTGGCTCCACTCACTCGGGCGCCGTTGATCTGTTCGACTTCGAGCGCCTCCGGCAAGGTGACGATGGCGACACTGTCCGCCGCCCGCTCATCCCCGTCGTACAAGCGAACCGCGCCCTGAGCGCATGCCACCATCAACCCGCCTGCAATCATCAGAAGCAACGCTTGTGCAAGCAGGCGGGACATTCGAATTCCTCTTATGGGGCTGCCCCCAGTCATTCATCAACCATGATCAGCACCTCGGACCAATGTGCCGAAGCCGGCACCATCGAGGGCCTCACGCACGCGGAAATCAGCGCTTGAGCTCGCTTTCCATCGACTCGATCGACAGATGGCGAACATCCTTGCCCTTCACGAAATAGATCACGTACTCGGAAATGTTCTTGGCGTGATCGCCGATGCGCTCCAGCGCACGCACGCACCACAGAATGTCGATGACACGGCGGATCGTGCGCGGATCTTCCATCATAAAGGTGATGCACTGACGCATCAGTGCCTCGTATTCACGATCAACTTCGCGATCCTGACGGGCAACCGCGAGCGCCGCTTCGACATCCATCCGGGCAAATGCGTCAAGCGCGCCATGCACCATGCCGGACACCTGTCGCGACAAGTGCGCCACTTCGAACACCCGTTCCGTCAGGCGCTCATGAGCCGACAGGTCATGCGCCATACGGGCGATCTTGGCGGCCTCGTCGCCAATCCGCTCCAGATCGGTGATCGTCTTGATGATCGCGTAGACCAGCCTCAGGTCGCCGGCGGCCGGCTGCCGGCGCGCGAGAATCAACGAACATTCTTCGTCGATCGCGACTTCCAGCTGATTGATGCGGAAATCGGCCGCAGCGACCCGATCCGCCATCTCGGCATCCATCGACGACAGTGCATCGGTCGCATCGATGATTTGCTGCTCGACCAGGCCGCCCATGGCCATGACGCGCTGACGGACGTCCTCCAGTTCGGCATTGAACTGGGTCGAGATATGCTGGCGCAGATTCGAGGTTTCCATGGATGGAGCTTTATCCTAAATAATGTGATGGCCAACTGATTCAAAACTATGACATCGGGCCCGCGAATTTCCTAGCTGGCGCGGTCGACGCCATCGCGCCCCGACGTAGCACTGTGCGCCGCCAGGATGACCTGCGGATGAAAGCATTGTGACAATTTGATGACGTCCCGGGCAGCATGCGGAAATAACTAATTGCAGGACTGCAACGAAACTGCAAAGTAACGCGGATAACCTCGCGTTGAATTTTCAGTCCCACTGAGGAGACACTCGTGACCCTATTTCGCAATTCTATTGCACGTGCATCGCTGGTTGTGGCCGGCGCGCTCGTTGCATGCAATGCTTTCGCTGCTGATATTTCAGGCGCGGGCGCTACCTTCCCTTATCCGATCTACGCCAAGTGGGCCGACGCCTATAAGAAGGAGACCAATATCGGCCTGAACTATCAGTCGATCGGCTCCGGCGGCGGCATCAAGCAGATCAAGGCCAAGACCGTGACCTTCGGTGCCACCGATGCGCCGCTCAGCGGCAAAGAACTGACGGAAACCGGTCTGATCCAGTTTCCGATGGTCATGGGCGGTGTCGTCCCGGTGATCAACGTCAAGGGCATCGAAGCCGGACAGCTGGTGCTCGACGGCCCGACGCTGGCCGATATCTTCTACGGCAAGATTTCCAAGTGGAACGACAAGGCCATCGCCGCACTGAACCCGGGCGTGAACCTGCCGAAGACCGCGATTGCCGTGGTGCATCGCTCGGATGGCTCGGGCACCACCTATAACTTCACCTATTACCTGGGTGCAGTCAGCAACAACTGGCGCGTCAATATCGGCGTCGACAAGTCGGTTGAATGGCCGGTCGGTATCGGCGGCAAGGGCAACGAAGGCGTCGCCAACATGGTTGCACAGACCAACGGCGCGATCGGCTACGTCGAATACGCGTACGCCAAGCAGAACAAAATGGCCTACGCCAAGATGCTGAACAAGGACGGCAAGTCGGTTTCGCCGGACGGTTCGACCTTCCAGGCCGCGGCCGCCAACGCCGACTGGTCGTCAGTCCCGGGCTATGGCGTGATTCTCGCCAACCAGCCGGGCGCCGACAGCTGGCCGATTACCGCAGCGACCTTCATTCTGGTCTATGCGCAGCCGCAGAATGCCGACGACGTCAAGTTAGCGCTGAAGTTCTTCGACTGGGCGTACAAGAATGGCGGCGACATGGCGCTGGAACTCGACTACGTGCCGATGCCGGCCGCGGTGGTC
>JBFFJL010000369.1:0-4127 GCA_041555955.1 Nevskiaceae bacterium | reverse complement strand
AATCGGCGGCCAGTTCAACATGGCCAAACGCATCCCCGGCAAGGAAGAGTTTCACGAAACCTTGCGCTACTTTCGCAATCAGATCGAAACCACGGGCGTCTCGCTCAAGCTCGGCCACCGGGTCAGCGCCGATGAATTGATCGCCGGCGGCTACGACGAGGTTCTGCTGGCCACCGGCGTTGCGCCACGCAAGCTGTCGATTCCGGGACAGGCGGAACAGGAGGCCAGCGGCAAGGTGCTGAGCTACATCGACGTCCTGCTGCACGACAAACCCGTCGGTCAGCGCGTGGCCGTGATCGGCGCTGGCGGCATCGGCTTCGACATCGCCGAATACCTCGTGCACTCCGGGGACTCGCCGACGCTGAATCTTGACGACTGGAATCGCGAGTGGGGCGTGGTCGATCCGTCGGTCAAGCGCGGCGGCGTCGGCAAGCCAGAGATCACGCCACCGGCACGACAGGTCACTCTGCTGCAGCGCAAGGCCGAGAGCCTCGGCAAGCGCCTCGGCAAAACCACCGGCTGGATTCATCGTGCCTCGTTGAAGATGAAGAAGGTCGAGATGATTGGCGGGGTCAACTACGAAGCCATTGACGGTCGAGGCCTGCTGATCAGCTATGGTGAGAAGCGCGAGAACGCCACGTTGATGGAAGTCGACACCATCGTCATCTGTGCCGGGCAGGAGCCCTTGCGCGCTTTGCAGGAGCCGCTGCTGAGTGCCGGCGTGTCGACCCATTTGATTGGCGGCGCTGACGTCGCGTCCGAGCTGGACGCCAAGCGTGCGATCAATCAGGCATCACGGCTGGCGGCGACACTGTAGTCGGCGTTGTCCACCCAGCCGGGTCGGGCCGATCGACGCAGAGCGGTGCAGAATCCAGATCAACGATTTGAATGACCCGAGGAGACCCGCATGAAACTCTATGACTACGGCGCCGCACCCAGCCCGCGGCGCGTACGCATCTTCCTGGCCGAGAAAGGCCTGGACGTCGAGCGGGTCGAAGTTGATCTGCGCACCGGCCAGCATCTGAAGCCGGAGTTCCGCGCACTCAATCCGCGCGGAGTCGTTCCGGTGCTGGAACTCGACGACGGCACCTGCATCGACGAGAGCGTCGCGATCTGTCGCTACTTCGAAGAAATCCAGCCACAACCGCCGCTGATGGGCACCGATGCCAAGAGCAAGGCCCTGGTCGACTCTTGGGTGCGTCATGCCGATTTCGACGGCTTTCTCGCGGTCGCTGATGCGTTTCGCAATTCCACGCCGGCATTCGCCAAAGCGGGATTACCCGGAGCTGACGAGCCGGTACCTGCAATCGAAGCCCTTGTGGATCGCGGCCACGCCAGCATCACGCGCTATTTCGACCGACTGAACCGACGCCTGGGCGAATCGGCGTATCTGGCTGGTGACAGCTACACCTTGGCCGACATCAGTGCGCTGTGCGTGGTCGACTTTGCCAAATGGGTCAAGCGCAGCGTGCCCGAAACCCATACCCACCTGCTGCGCTGGTACGGCGAAGTCTCCGCCCGCCCCAGCTACGCGGCCTGAGGCGGGCCGCTTCCCGCACACCTGCAACCGCTGATCAGACTGCAGCGCTGACCTGTCGCTGGGGCGGCGATCAGACGCCGACAACGCCGCACGGCCAGCGTAGACTCCGAAAAGCACCGCTTTCAAATCAAAGGACTGATCCGTGCCTGGGCATACATCCCTGCGTGAGCTCGCCACCCTGCTGACGTTTGGTGCCGCGCTGCTGCTCAGTGGCTGCGGCGGTGGCGGCGGGACTGAAACACTCGCACCTCAGGTGCTTGCGTTCAGCGCAGCGCCGCAGTCGATCAGCACCGGCGCCAGCGCCACGCTGAGCTGGAGCACGAGCAATGCCACCAGCGTCAGCATCGATGGCGGAATAGGCTTACGTGGCGCCACCGGAAGCGTCCAGATCACCCCCTCCGTTACCACCACCTATCACCTGACGGCCTCCGGCCCGGGCGGCAGCGACACCGCACAAACGACAATCACCGTTGTTTCGCCAACGCCAACGCCGACACCCACATCCAGCCCAACGCCAACGCCGACACCGACGCCCACACCGACGGCGGCCCCAACACCAACACCGACTGCAACGCCGACGCCGACTCCTTCGCCAACAGCCACCCCGACTCCCTCGCCGACGCCGACGCCGACGCCGACACCACCCTCGGTTTCGTTCACGATCGATGCAACGGCAATCCTTGCGGGTGAGTCGACCGGCCTGCACTGGACCACGCAGAATGCAAGCAGCGTCAGTATCGACAACGGTGTCGGCAGCCAGCCACTGAACGGTTCGGCCACCGTAACGCCGGCGGCCTCAACCGACTACACACTCACCGCAACGGGCTCTGGTGGCAGCGTCACCGCTTCGGTCTCTCTGGCGGTGATCAGTTATGACTGGTCTGCGCTTCAAACCACGCTGGACAGCTTTCTCGACAGCAAGGGCGGCCCCGAAAGCGGCTATCGCTTCGCAGTCAACGTCGCCGGACGCACGGTGTTCGAACGCGCCGCAGGGGATCTCGACAACAACACCCTGGTTGCCCTGGCCTCCGCCACCAAGGCCGCATCCGCCACGGCGATTCTGAGCCTGGTCAATTCCAGCTTGATCGACCTCGACACGCCGGTATCCACGTACATCGGAAGCAGCGTCACCTGGCCAGCGGACAAGGTGACAATCACTTCACGCATGCTGTTGAACCATACGTCCGGCCTTCCATTTGAATCGAGCTGCCTGAGCGACGACGCAACCACCCTGAACGCCTGCGTGCAGGAGATCGCCAACCTTGACCTGAATTTCACTCCGGGCACCCGTTTCGGTTACAGCGGAGCCGGATATCAGGTCCTCGGGCTGATCGCTGAAGTGGTGAGCGGACAAAGCTGGAACGCGCTGTTCCAGGCGCGCGTAGCAACGCCATTGGGCATGAGTCTGTTCAGCTACGGCGCGACCCAAAATCCCCGCATTGGCGGTGGTGCCTTTACCATTGCGCCGACCGACTATCTCAAGCTGCTGCAGCTGTTCCTGGACGACGGTCGTGCAGATAGTCAGCAGGTACTCAGCGCGAATCTGGCCAACAGCGTGCGCAGCAACCAGATCGCCGGGCTGCCAAAGCATTATTCTCCGGCACCCGCTGGCAGCGGCCTGAACGGCTACAGCGCCGGATGGTGGATATCCGATGCAGCGAACCACCCCGGCAGCATCGGTCCGGAATTGAGCGACCCCGGACTTTTTGGTAGCACGCCGTGGATGGACTTCGACCGTCGCTATGCCGCCGTCCTGCTGATCAATGCGGATGCCATGGATCGCGGCATTGCGATCTGGGACGCTGCCCGCCCGAAGATCATCGAGCAAATCAATACCCGGGGATTGCCGTCTGAATCGCCCTGATCAGCATCCGCCACAACCATCGTTGCGTAATCATTTGGGCAGCCATTAATAGACCATTCATGTTGAGTTCAGTATGAATGGGCACTGCGCTGTCCCACTCCGATCGATCTGCGCCGGTCGAGACGATCGGATCCGAACTGAAAACGGCTGGCAAAGGTTGAGGAATACCATGTTGAAACGACGACTCCCGCTACTGCTGTCCGGCCTGATCCTGTCAGCCTGCGCCACCCCCGAAGCCCTGCGCGGGGACTTCCCCGCTACCACGCCGACTCAGATTTCCAGCCAGGCGACGGCGCCTGAAACCGCAGGAAAAATGCGCTGGGGCGGAACCATTCTGTCGATGGAAAATACCGCGGACGGGAGTTGTTTTGAGATTCTCAGCCGTCCGCTCGACAGCAGCGGCAAGCCGAAATCGACGGACGAGGAACTGGGCCGCTTCCTGACCTGCGCCAGCGATTTCAAGGACCCGGAAATCTATAAGCCCGGCCGCATCGTCACTGTCATCGGCACCGTGACTGGAACCGAAAAGCGCAAGGTTGGTGAATTCGAATACACCTATCCCAAACTCGCCGCGGAATACATCCACTTGTGGAAGAAGGAAAGCGATACGCCCCGAACCTACATCGTTGATCCGTTCTGGCCCCCGTACGGCTTCTATCCGTACTACTACCGCGTCTACTACGTGAACCCGCCGGCGGGGAACGACGTGATGGCCTCATTCTT
>JBFFJL010000368.1:0-4132 GCA_041555955.1 Nevskiaceae bacterium | reverse complement strand
GACCATCTCTTTGGTTTGATTGGAAAGGCTCCAGTCATAGTGCCTGTGTGGAAGACAAGCACGTCCCTCGTGCACTGGGCCACCCGATCAGGGATAGGAGTTTTTTGCTTATTGAAAAGCTGACCCTGCAAAAATCCTTTCTTCTTCCCGTCCGGGTGATATGACTTGATGCAAAATTGGATTTGAAGCAGGGCGGACGACACGGGTTTACCCGGAAAGGCCTTTTCCATGATTCCAATGACGTTGCGAGCTGCTTCAAGCATATCTTGCTCAAAACCGTCGTCGATGTAGTCCTTCCGATATTGATCTGAGAACACTCGAGCGACCTCCTCAAGACTTGCGTTCTCGGCATCAATGTAGCGCGCTGTTGAAACTGCACACATGTTGAACACGTCCTGCGGCATGTATGTCTTGCTCATTTTCAATCCTCGTTGCGGCGGTTGGTGGGGAAAGGCCCCTCGTGCCGTTTTTCCCAGCCAATAACCACCGAACCGATCAAGAAGACCACGAGGCCAACCCATACTCCACCGTAGCCAAAGGCCAAGGGCAAGGCTACCAAGAGGAAGACCAGGATCTTCCAGTTCGAGCCTTCTTCGTTCTCGTTGTCATCGCTCATAGCTTTCTCCGTTTCGGGCAGGCAACGCGTTTACATGACGCCCAACGTTCGCCATAACCGGCGTGCAAAAGCAGAGCGAAGCGGCGCTTTTGCGCGTCCGAGTTGATGGCGTTGTTATGCGCCATTCTTCACAGGCTGCATCAAGGGCGGGTCACGTCGAAGCGCATCTGGGAATTGCGTCATTGCGTGGCGAAACACGCCCGTCGCAGATCGTCTGGCTGCGGCGGTAACCCGAGCGTCACGGCGGTTGTGGGCCAGCGCAGACGCCGAACTCAGCTTGAATCTGCGCGGGCAGCGCCCGGTGATGCGCACGCGAGGGGACGGCAGACGGAATGTGGCTGCGGATTGCTGACGGCGATGCGATTCTTTCAACGCTGTCCCTCCCTGTTATCCCGTTTCGACGGGACGGGTCGAACGCGGCGTATGCATTTCTGCTGTGAAACGTTGTTCAGGGATTAAACACCCGGCTGCTTTGTGCGACAAGGGATGAATCAGATCGTCGCCGCTACCAGCACGTCGCCCATTCCGGGGGCGGCTGTGGGTTTGGCGTCAGGTCGCTGAGATCGATGTCGTGTTCGAGGTGAGGATTTGGATCGAGGCGGCGCCGTTGCAGGTGACCGTCGCGCGTCGCGACGAGCAAAGCGCCATCACTGGCCCAGTCTGCCCATTGCAGGTCGTGAAGCACCGTCGTCTGCTCGCGCTCGATCAGGCTGTAGCGCACGCGCAATCCGTCCACGGCTTGCACTCGGCCGAATTCGCCGCCGGGCCAGCCGAGGCTTTCAACCTGTAATTCATGTTCGCCGCCGGGTTGGCGTTTGATCAGGATGGCGTTGCGGTGCTGATCCCAGAGGTCCTGCGGATCGCGCGGTGGACAGTTCGGCGCTTCGGTCCAGCCACGTCGGCGTTCGGTGGCGAACTGGATCGACGGCGTTGGCTGCAGTGCGTAGGGGATTGGCAGTTCGATGGATCGTGCTTCGTCGTTGCCGGGTGCTGCGAAGTGATGGCCGCGCGTCCAGGTGCCGTCGGTGGCGAAGGCGTGCAGTGCTTTCAGCCAGGGCAGGCGAGAGATCGCGATGTAGGCGTCGCCGTGTGGCCAACTCGCGTCGGGTTTGTGGGGGCTCGGCGCTGGGGCGCCGGGAGCATGAGCGAAGTAGCAGAGATATCGGCCATCCGGCGAGAGATCACTGCGCCGTGGGAACAGGCGGCCGTGCAGCCATGCGCCGGCTTCGTATTCGCCGGTATCAATCCACCAGCGGCCGACGTGACTCCAGTCGCTGGGGCCGCGCCGGAACACGGCGACGACCGGCGCCGATGTCGCGGGGATGCAGTAGATGCGCGGTGGGACGGACATGATCGTCGGTGCGGGCTGGGTGCAGTCAGGTCGTCAGGATAGCGGGCGGCAGCCCGGCGCCGCAGGCGCAGCAAACACCTCACATCCGAATCTGAAAATCCGCCCTGTTCTCACGCTGACCATTCACTGGGTTTGCGCCAGCATCCACGCCGCACCGGTGTAGGCGAGGCCCAGGATGTACACGGTGCCGAAGATCAGCTTGTTGTACCCGGCCAGCCACAGCGGCAGGTAGATGTCGAAGTTGTCGCGTCGATCGTCGGTGTAATTTGCGGCGACCGCCGTGAGCGGGCAACGCCAGCGATTGAATGCCAGAACCAGGACTTCCACGAACACGGCGACTGCCAGCCCTGCGGCGGCACGGTGGTGTCCGAGAAATGTTGCGATGGGGATGCCGATGACGCAGCCGGCGAAGAATGCCCACACGACGGTATGGGCGAGCTTGATCGCGATCAGCCGGGCGTGCGCGGTAGCCATGCGGGGCTAGCGTGCCGGGTGCTCGCGCCCGCGCAGCCCCCACAGCGCGAGCGCGCAGGTAGAGACCATCGCCAGTGACAGGCTAACGAGTCCGAAGTCCACCAGCGCTTCCTGCCACGCGGTGCCGCTGTAGCCGGCGCCGGCCAGCGGCGTGTTGCGGCTGGTGCCGAAGGTGGCGGCCAGCAGGGTGGTGCCCCAGTTGACGTAGGTGCCGTAGAGCGCCAGCCAGAACAGCGCGCTCTGGCTGCGCGCGCCGAGGATCAGGTGACGCCACGCCAGCCCCAGCGCGAGCAGGAAGGTGCCGTTCATGACGCCTTCCAGATGCGAGGCGAGGCCCATGCGCGGGTTGTGCAGCGCGGGCACAGCAAAGCCGACGATGAGCCCCAGCAGAAACAGCATCACGCCGTGCCACAGCAGGCGGCGTCCATAGGCCGGTGTCATGTCTTTACTCCTCCGCGAATGCTCCCTGGGTGCAGCTTACCGGCTGCGGTGGTGTTGTCGCGCTGCTTTCGCGTTGTCGTTGCCGGGGGTGGCGTCTATGCTGGCCCGCCACGAATACACGCTTCGAGCAGAAGGAGATGCGGCATGAGCGTTCATCAGTACACGATGTTGTCGATCGAGGGCCAGCCGAAGGCGTTGTCCGATTACGCGGGCAAGTGGCTGCTGATGGTGAACGTGGCCAGCCAGTGCGGGCTCACCCCGCAGTACGCCGGGCTGGAAGCGCTGCAGCGCAAGTACGCGGATCAGGATCTGCTGGTGCTGGGCTTTCCGTGCAACCAGTTCGGTGCGCAGGAGCCGGGCACGGAGGATGAGATCAAGCAGTTCTGCGAGACCAAGTTCGAGGTGAGCTTTCCGCTGTTCGCCAAGATCGAGGTCAACGGCGCCGGCGCGCATCCGCTGTATCGCACGCTGGCGAGCACCTTGCTGGGGCCGGAGTACGACGAGGCGGCCCTGGCGTCCGACCGCATGGCGCAGTTCCTGAAGAGCAAGTTCCCGGACTATCTGGCGCCGGATGCGATCCGCTGGAATTTCACCAAGTTCCTGGTCGGTCCGGATGGGGTGCCGGTGCAGCGCTACGAACCCGGGGTGACGCCGGAGCAGATTGACGCGGATCTGGCCGCGCGGCTGGGCTGACGTTCTTCGAGCCGAGCACCGAACGGAGGCAAAGCGCTGTCTGCCGGGTGCGTCTCTGGATTCCGGGTTCGGCCTGCGGCGCCCCGGAATGACGCGTGATGTGGGTGGCCGAATCCGGACTTCAGTGCCTCTGCGGAAGCCAGCCTGCGGCATGCATTAGTTTTATTGAATTGAACGATCGAAAAATTTCATTTGCTGCGGTGCAACAAATGAGGCGGAATGACGGTCCATGGATCAGTCGTGGAGTCTCACCCCGGATTCGGGGTGGCACGAATGGTCAGGAGAGTGTCATGGAAAGCTACGCAGCGCCCTTTGTGAACTTCGTCCTGTGGTCCACCGGTCTGTCGCTGGCCGCCCTGGTGCTGACAATCTGGTGGGATCAGCGTGGCGCCGCCAGGCAGCGGCCTGCTGCGGCCGAGCCGAAGACGGCCGCTTCGTCCCAGGCGCATGTGCATCGCTCCGGTGCCAACGATCCGCACCTGCCGCGCGCGGCCTGAGAACCTGAGCGTCCGATCCGGCAATTCCTGAGGTTCATCGCGTGCTGCCTGAACCCGTTC
>JBFFJL010000367.1:0-4140 GCA_041555955.1 Nevskiaceae bacterium | reverse complement strand
GGCAGGAAGCCCTCGAACAGAAAGCGGTCGCAGGGCAGGCCGCTCAGCGACAGTGCAGTAATTGCCGCGCACGGCCCTGGGATTGCAATGACCGGGACATCGGCGGCGCGCGCGGCGCGCACCAGCACGAATCCCGGGTCCGAAATCAGCGGTGTGCCGGCGTCGGACACCAGCGCCAGTGCTGCGCCGCCCTGCAGTTGCTCGATCAACGCCTGGCTCGCGTTCGACTCATTGTGTTCATGCAAGGCGGTCAACGGCTTGCGAATGCCGAAGTGCGACAGCAGGTGACCCGTGGTGCGGGTGTCTTCGGCACAGATGCGGTCGACCGAACTCAGCACCGCTTGCGCGCGCGGGGACAGATCGCCGAGGTTTCCGATCGGTGTTGCCACCACATACAAGTGGCCGCTGGCGACGACAGCACGTTCGCTGCTCACGGCGTTAAACAAAGTGGGCATGTCATACTTGCGATTATGAGCGCGCGCCCTTCATCCGCCAAAACTGTTCGATCGACACGACGCATGACACTGGCTTTCTTGCTGGTCGTCAGCCTGTTCGGATGCGCATCGAGTCCGCAATCGCGTCCTGCCAATCCGCAGTCGCTGCCCCGTCCGGCGCCAGCAGCAGAAGGCGGCACGCCGATTGACGCGGGTATCGTCGCACAGGCGGATCGAACTGAATTCTGGGCTCCAGCCCCGGCGATGACGCGTGGCAGTCGGATCGCGCTGCTGCTGCCCATGACGGGGCCGTATGCCACCACCGCCGAAGCGGCGCGGGACGGCTTCCTGGCCGAGTATTTCAATGCCGGTGCACAAGGCGAGGTCCATGTGTACGACGTCGGTGACAGTCCGGAGTGGTTGCTGCGCGCGTATCAGCAGGCGCTCAACGACGGCGTCGACATGATCGTCGGGCCGCTGAAGAAAGAGAGCGTCGCGCAGCTGGCGGCGATGGCGCCGCCGGTGCCGGTGCTGGGCTTGAACTACATGGATCCCGGCTACACCGCGCCGTTCAACTTCTATCAGTTCGGGCTCGCACCCGAGGACGAGGCCCGCGCCGTAGCCGACGATGCCGGCAGCAAGCGCCTGCTCAACGCGGTGGCGCTGGTGCCGGAGGGCGACTGGGGCACGCGCGTGCTGGGCGCGCTGGATGAGCGCCTGCGGCAATGGGGTGGTCGCGTGATTTCGTCGGGCCGCTACCGGCAGGGCGTCAGCGATCAGAAGGAGGTGATCTCCAGCATTATGGGCGTCAGTGCCAGCCAGGAACGTCACAACGCGCTGACCCGCGCTCTGGGCACGCGCACCGAGTTCGAGGCCGGTCGTCGTGGCGATATCGATTTCATTTTCATTGCCACGCGCGCGCAGGATGCACGCGTGCTGTTGCCGCAGTTCCGCTTCTATCGGTCCAGTGGCTTGCCGCAGTACGCCACCTCGATGATCTACAACGGCCGCCCCGATGCCGAGCTGGCGTCGCTGCGGTTCTGCGACATGCCGTTCACGGTCGATTCCTCGGGTGTATGGTCCGAGGAGCGTAGCCAGGCGTCGCGGCTGCCTGCGGTAGCCGCGTATCCGCGCCTGTATGCGCTGGGTGCGGATGCTTATCGAGTTGCGTCCGCGCTACACACGGGACGTTTCCGTTCCGGTGAGTTGCTGCCCGGCGCGTCCGGCTGGATGGAGTGGACCGCGAGAGGGACGCTGACCCGCCGGCTTGAATGCGTGGAAATGCGCGCGGACGGGCTGGTGCCAACCGCAGCGCAGCGCTGAGCCACTGAGCGGTGGTGTGATGCGCGGCGATCTGGCGGAAGACGCGGCGCTTGAGCTGTTGAAACGGCGCGGGTTGCGGCTGGTGACGCGCAACTTTCGCTGTCGAGGCGGTGAGCTGGATCTGATCATGCTCGAGGGTCAAATCCTGGTGGTGATCGAGGTGCGTGCGCGGACGCACGGTGCCTGGGGTGGAGCGACAGAATCGATTGATGCGCGCAAGCAGCAGCGCATCGTGCATGCGACGCAGCTGTTTGTCGCCGCGCATCCGGAGCACGCGCGGCGCGCGATTCGCTTCGATGTCGTGGTGTTCGAAGGTGACGCTGCGCCGCAGTGGATAGCCGCCGCGTTTGACGGGATCTGAGTTGCCAGATGTTGGCCCGATGCCGCGCGGGGTTCACAATTGCGGTTCTGTAGCCGACACCGGAACCCCGATGGATCTCGAAACCCGACTGCGTGCCCACTTTGAAGCCAGCATTGCCGCCAAGCAGGCGACGCTGGCGCAGTCGTTGCCAGCACTGAGCGCGGCGGCGACGGTGCTGGCGCAGCGCCTGCGGGATGGAAACAAAGTGCTGTCCTGCGGCAACGGGGGTTCAGCCGGCGACGCGCAGCACTTTGCCGCGGAACTGACCGGGCGTTTCGAACGTGAGCGACCGGGGTTGCCGGGCATTGCTCTGACCGTCGACAGCTCGGCGCTGACGGCGATCGCCAACGATTACAGCTACGAGCAAATCTTTTCGAAGCAGGTGCAGGCGCTGGGACGCGCCGGCGACGTGCTGCTGGCGATATCCACTTCGGGTAACTCGCCCAACGTCTTGCGCGCGATCGAGGCTGCACATGCGCAGCAGATGGCGGTGATCGCGCTGACCGGTCGCGATGGCGGTCGCATTGCTGCCGCATTGGCAGCCGGAGATGTCGAATTGCGCAGTGCGTCGGAAGTGACGGCACGAATCCAGGAGGTGCATATCCTGTTTCTGCACTGTCTGTGCGACGCCATTGATGAGCAGCTGTTTCCGCAGGTGGGCGCTTCTAACGCGTAGCTTCTCCATCCAGGCGAAAAACAGCGCATTGACCCTGCCGGCTGAATGGCCTCAACAGCTTCGTGCTGACGTCTATTTGACCACGCGCAGGGTTGGCCGGCCTGTCCGCGGTGGGCGCGGCGGCTCCGGATCAGTGCCCGGCGTCGAGCTGGACGCGAGGCCGGCGGACTCTGCTGGGGGCTCAACTTCACCGAACATCACGCCTTCGCCGTTTTCTCGTGCAAACGCAGCAAGCACGGCACCCGGCGGAAATTGCACATCGAACGGACGGCCATTGAATCGCGCCGAAAACCAGATCGGGTCGCCGGTGAGATCGAGATTCTGAATCGCCACAGGACTCACATTCAGTGTGATTCGCCCTTCGTGCACGAACTCGCGCGGAACGATGACCCCCGGGTAGTCAGCAGCCACCAGAATATGCGGGGTATGCCCGTTGTCACAGCACCAGTCATAGATGGCGCGAATCAGGTAGGGGCGGCGGGATACGGACATGATGGATCAGTGAGTCTGTGATGATGCTGCGCCGGATCAGCGCATCACCGATTGTACGCTGCGGCGCCCCAGCAATTGCTGGGCATAACGCAGAAGATCGGGGTCCTTGGGCATGGGGACCTGCAGGGCGGGCAATTGCGTCAACAACGCCGCCCATGCGCAGTCCGCCAGATTGAAATCCAGGCCGAGACACCAGCCGCGGCGCGGAAAGACCTGTGCGCTGGCAATCAGGTACTCACCGAGGCGCTTGCGTGCCGTCTTGGCATCGGCCGATTTGGGGGCCTGCTGGATCGTCTGCGCCAGCGGGAACAACTCGGTTTCCAGTCGCAGCAGCATCATGCGGATGCGCGCGCGCGATGCAGGGTCGGGCGGCAGCAGGCGCGGATGCGGATAGCGGTCGTCGAGGTACTCGGCCACGATAGCAGCCGGAAAGATCACGCAGTCGCGATCTGAGAGCGTTGGCAGGCTCAGGCTCGGATTGAGCACCATCAGGTCGGGGTGCGGTTTGCTGCCGGTGACGGTTTCGATCCGGACATTGTCGACGTCCTTCTCCGCCAGCACGATGCGTGTCCACAGACTCGGCAATTCATTGGGGGCGAGGAACAGCGTTGCGCCAGCGCGAGCGCCGGGCCGCACATCCATCACGTATTTGCTTTTAGCTGGAATTGCCACCGCATGCCTCGAACGTCAACGCCGGGCCAGGTGGCCCAGACCCCCAAGCATGGCACGCATGGCCGGCTTTTGCAGCCCAATCCCGGTTGGATGGGCACAAAAAACGGCGCCGCTCGTTCAGAGCGGCGCCGTTGAGTTGCCCGATTGGCGGGTCAATCAGTGCACGTCTTTCCAGACTTCGC
>JBFFJL010000366.1:0-4168 GCA_041555955.1 Nevskiaceae bacterium | reverse complement strand
GGCCGGAATATCCCCGTCGCCATCATGACCGGCGAGAACGAAGGGGACTGGGTCGACGAGGCTCGGGCGCTGGGCTATCTGGTGTTCTCCAAGCCGGTCAAGATGGTCCGGCTGCGGGCGTTCATCGCCAGTGCGTTCAAGAACGTCAGTGCCACGTAATCGCGCCGGGCGCAGCCTCCGCAGAGGCGCGAGGACCGTAGACGTGTGAGTCAATGGTGTGGCCGTAAGAAAAGAGCGCAGCCCTGTTAATCCCTCGTGAGCGACCCGTACTTCAGTACGGTTGTGCGCCGCGTCTGCGTAGCTGAGCATGACACCGGAAGGGTGTGGCTGTGGGTACGTGCCTTGGGACCGTCGAATTCCGGCCCTCTGCGCTCTGACGCAGACCTTGGATTTTCGCGCGTCACGTGCGACGTCCCGAAAGACACGCCTGACTGTCCGGCGAATGTCCAGGTCGGGACCGGAATTGGGCCGCGTTGGTCGTCGAGAAGGGGCCAGGGCTTCTGAAGTCGTTAGAAAGAGTGCAAGCGAGGCTGGGCCGTGCGTCCGCCAAGCCAACAGGGTGTGTCGATGAAAGCGATGAACAAGGGTGGGGTACGTCAGGCTGTGCTGTTCTCCCTGAGCGTATTCCTGGGGTCGGGAATCGCAGGAACGGTGTTGGCCGATGTCGCTGTGAACAACGTCAGCGTTGTTGAAGGCGATGCGGGAACCAAGACGCTCAACTTCGAAGTGTCCCGCAGCGGCAGTGCGGGCAAGGACATCGCGGTCACGTTGCAGACGGACGACAGTCCCACCGATCCCGCCACGGCCGGAACCGACTACGCGCCGATTCCAGAGGGCACCAAGCTGGTGATCCCGGACGGCATGCCGTTTGCCAATATGCCGGTGACCCTCTACGGCGACACCCAGATCGAGCCAGACGAGCAGTTCTTTCTGCATCTGACCCAGGCGATCGAGCTGGCGCTCCCTGAATACGTCACCGGCGGACGCTACGCCACCGGTACGACCCCGGCCAATGTTGCCATCGGCGACCTCGACGGTGACGGCAAGCCGGATCTTGCGGTCGCAAACTTCAACAGCAATACCGTTTCTGTACTGCGCAACGTCTCGACATTGGGCGTCATCGGAGCGGACAGCTTTGCCGCGAAAGTGGATTTCCCCACCGGCGCGCAGCCCTCGGGGATTGTCATCGGCGATATCGATGGTGACGGTAAGCCCGATCTCGCGCTAACCAACGCCGGCAGTTCAGTTTCGGTGCTGCGCAACACAGCGACAGCGGGCAGCATCACCGCGGCCAGCTTTGCCGCGAAAGTCGAATTTGCGACGGGTTTGTACCCGTTTGCGCCGTCGATCGGTGATCTGGACGGTGATGGCAAGCCCGACCTCGCCGTCCCTAACGAAGGAGGCGATTCGGTTTCGGTGCTGCGCAATACAGCGGTTGCGGGCAGCATCACGGCCAGCAGTTTTGCACCGAAAGTGGATTTCGCCACCGGTACGCGACCACGGTCTGTCGTCATCGCTGATCTTGATGGGGACGGCAAGCGCGACCTCGCAGTTGCGAACTTATTCAGCGCAACAGTCTCGGTCTTCCGGAATACCGTGACCGTCGGCATCGATGCCGGCAGCTTTGCACCGAAGGTCGATTTTCCGGTGTCTTCCAATCCCCAGTTCGTCGCGGTCGGCGATCTGGACGGCGATACCAAGGGCGAGATTGTCGTCGCCTATTTCGGGGGCAGTGTCGTGTCGGTGCTGCGCAACACGGCGACAGCGGGCACGTTGGATGCCGGAAGCTTTGCACCGCAGGTCGATTTCAATACAGGGGCGGATACGTTCAGGTTCGCAATCGACGACCTTGACGGCGACGGCAAGCGCGAGATCGCGGCCAGCAATTTGAGTGATGGAACGGTTACGGTGCTGCGCAATACCGCCACCCCTGGCGCGCTGACGGCGGGGAGTTTTGCCGCACCGGTGGCGTTTGTCGCAGGCGCCAACGCACAAACGGTTGCCATCGGCGATCTGGATGGTGATGGCAAACCCGAACTTGTCGTGCCGGATGCCTTCGCGGGTGGAGGCTGGGTCTCGGTCCTGCGCAACACGACCACGGTCGGCAGCATTGCGGCGGACAGCTTCGAGTCAAGGCCGGATTTCACCACCGGCTTGAGCCCCAAATCGGTCGCCATTGGCGACCTGGATGGCGACGGCAAGCCCGATCTGGCGGTAGCCAACTCCAACAGCCATACCGTTTCGATGCTGCGCAATACCTCGTCTCTCGGCAGCATCACAGGGAACGGATTTGCGGCAAAGGTGGATTTCGCCACGGGCTTCGCTCCGGCCGCTGTCGCCATTGGGGACCTGGATGGCGACGGCAAACCTGACGTCGCGACTGCGAACTACGCCAGCAACACCGTCTCGGTGCTACGCAACACGACCACCCCCGGCAGCATCACCGCGGGCGGCTTTGCGGCGAAAGTGGATTTTGTCACGGGCTCCTTTCCCTCCTCGGTCGCCATCGGCGATCTCGATGGTGACAATCAGCCCGATTTGGCGGTGGCCTGCTCGTCCAGCAGCGCGGTTTCGGTTCTGCGCAACACCGCCAGCAGTGGTGTCATTGACGCCGGCAGCTTTGCGGCGAAGGTCGACTTTGCCACCGGATCGTCTCCGGTTTCCGTCGCCATCGGTGACCTGGACGGCGACGCCAAGCCTGACCTCGCAGCGGTCAACTCCTCCGGCAATTCAGTGTCGGTGCTGCGCAACACCGCCAGCAGTGGCGTCATCGATGCAGGCAGTTTTGCGGCGAAGGTCGACTTTGCCACCGGGTCCTTCCCCCAGGGTCTCGCCATTGGCGACCTTGACGTAGACGGCAAGATCGATCTCGCGGTGGCCAACAGCGGGAGCAGCACCCTGTCGGTGCTGCGCAACATCGGCAGCAGTGGCGTCATCGATGCGTCCAGCTTTGCCGCCAAGGTTGATTTCGCCGCGGGAAATAATCTGAGTTCGGTTGCCATCGGCGACCTCGATGGAGATGGCAAGCCCGACCTTGTGGCGACCAACGAATTTGACAGGTCTCTCTCGGTACTACGCAACACGGTCAATGGGGGTATCGGCGCCGGCAGTTTCGCGCCGAGGGTGACTTTTGCCGCGGGTAATTCCCCGAAGTCTGTCGCCATCAACGATCTGGATGGCGACGGCAAACCGGATCTTGCGGTGGCGAATTTCGGGCACCAAAGCGTGTCGGTCTTCAGGGCCATTGCCGATGTCCAGGTGCCCATCAGCACCAGTGAAGGCCTGGGAACGATCGTGGACGACGATGCCCCCGCTTCAATCACGCTCGGAACGGTGGATCTCGACAGCAATCCGAGCGGAACCTCCTACGGCACCACGCAGATCAACAACGGCACCGGCGGTCCGGTGACCTATACGCCCGACTTCGGCAGCAGCACCGTGTTCAGCGTGGACGCAGCGCACAGTGACTGCACGATCAGCGGCAACGGGACCATCACGGTCGGAACGGCGGGATGCACACTCGCCGTGCAGTACGCCCCGACTGTGCCCGGTGCCGATACTGGCACCCTGACCTTGACGCCAACAAGCCCGGGCAACCCCGTGCAGGTGGCGCTGTCCGGCGTTGCGACAGGCGACATCAATGTAGCCTGCGATGCGGATACGAACCAGCGCGCAAGTGATCTGATCCATGCCATCGATCGCGCCAACAGCGAGCCGACTCACGCGCATACGATCCAGCTCACGACGGGCTGCACCTACACTTTTACCGCGCCCAACCAGATCGGCGATTCGGCGCCGGCCAGCTACCGCTTCTGGTGGTACGGCCCCAATGCGCTGCCGGCGATTGCGAGCGACATCACCATCGAAGGCAACGGCGCAGTGATCGAGCGCAGCGGCAGCACGCCGTTCCGCTTCTTCTTCGTTGGTGCAGACCCGGGCAACGCCAGCACGCAGAACTACACCAGCCCCGGTGCGGGCACGCTTACGCTGCGCAATCTCACGCTGAAGAACGGTCTGGCCAAGGGCGGGGATTCCGGGTACGGCGGCGGCGGCCTCGGCGCCGGGGGTGCAATTTTCAGCCAAGGCGCAGTGACCCTGGACCGCGTCACGCTCGACGGCAACATCGCACGAGGTGGAAGCTCCAGCATTGGCACCACCAACTTCGGCG
>JBFFJL010000365.1:0-4190 GCA_041555955.1 Nevskiaceae bacterium | reverse complement strand
GGCGGGCGGGGGACTTTACGAAACCCATTGTGCCGCTTGTCACCAGAAGGAGGGGGTCGGCTTGGCAGGTGCATTTCCCCCGCTGGCCGGAAATGTGGAGCTGATGGGCGATCCGGCGCGGGCGCTGGAAACCGTTCTGCGGGGCAAGAGTGGGCCGTTGATGGTCAACGGTACCTCGTACAACGGCGTGATGCCGGCGATGGGGCATCTGTCGGACACAGAGCTCGCCCAGATCCTGAATTACGTATTCAGTGCATGGGGGAATCCGGGCAAGGCGCACTTCACAGCGGAAAAAGTCGCCGACGGCCGTGCGCAGAGTGGCGCCGGTGACCGGGCGTCCGGCCAGCCGCATCCCGGCGCGTCGGCGGCTGAAATGGAGTACCAGTCGGCGCCTTCGACGGTTTCCGCAGCACGGCAGGTGCGTTCTCCCGGGGCACCCGCCATCAGCGAGGCGGAATTCGATCGCTCACAACAGGTCTACTTCGAGCGCTGTGCTGGTTGCCACGGCGTGCTGCGTAAAGGAGCGACCGGCAAGCCGCTGACGCCCGATATCACCTTGGACAAGGGCACCGAGTATCTGAAGGCGCTGATCAACTTCGGTTCGCCAGCCGGCATGCCGAACTGGGGGACGTCGGGAGAACTCAGTGCTGCCGACATCGACGCGATGGCACGATTTCTCCAGCATGAGCCGCCTGCGCCGCCGGAGTGGGGCATGGCCGAAATGAGGGAGACCTGGAAGGTGCTGATCCCCCCTGAAAAGCGGCCGAAGAAGAAACTCAACAAGATCAACACCGACAATATTTTTGCGGTGACGTTGCGCGATGCCGGCAAGGTCGCGTTGATTGACGGAGACACCAAGAAGCCTGTGGCGATCATCCCGACCGGTTACGCGGTGCACATTTCGCGCCTGTCGCATTCGGGGCGCTACGTCTACACCATCGGTCGCGACGGCCGCGTGGACCTGACCGATCTGTGGATGGACCCGCCGCAGCGCGTTGCCGAGATCAAGATCGGTCTCGAAGCCCGTTCGGTTGAGACGTCCAAGTACAAGGGCTACGAGGACAAGATCGCGATCGCCGGGGCGTACTGGCCGCCACAGTTCGTGTTGATGGATGGCGAAACGCTGGAACCCAGGAAGATAGTCTCGACCCGTGGGACCACCGTCGATACCCAAGAATACCATCCCGAGCCGCGCGTTGCGGCGATCGTGGCTTCGCTTGAGCATCCCGACTTCATCGTCAACATCAAGGAGCTGGGCAAGATATTGCTGGTGGATTACAGCGACCTGGATGCGCTGACGGTGACCACACTTGAGGCCGCGCGCTTTCTGCATGACGGCGGCTGGGACTCGACCAAGCGCTATTTCATGACCGCAGCGAATCAGTCCGACAAGATCGCCGTAGTTGATTCGCGCGAGCGCAAGCTGGCGGCCTTGGTGGATGTCGACCGAATCCCGCATCCGGGTCGCGGCGCCAATCTGGTCGACCCGGAATTCGGGCCGGTGTGGGTGACCAGCGCGTTGGGCAACGACAAAGTCACCTTCATCGGCACGGATCCCGAAAAGCATCCGCAGCAGGCCTGGAAGGTCGTGCGGGTGCTCAAGGGGCAGGGCGGTGGCTCGCTGTTCGTCAAGACGCATCCGAAGTCCCGCAACCTGTGGGTCGACTCGCCGCTCAACCCGGAGGAAAAAATCTCCCAGTCGGTTGCTGTGTTCGACATTGATCGTCTTGATGCCGGCTACACGGTGCTGCCGATCGCGGAATGGGCCAATCTGGGGCCGGGCCCGAAGCGGGTTGTACAGCCGGAGTACGATGCCACCGGAACCGAGGTCTGGTTCTCGGTGTGGAGCGGCAAGGAGGAGGAGTCGTCGATTGTTGTCGTCGACGACAGGACCCGCACGCTCAAGAAGGTGATCAAGGGCAAGAACATCGTCACCCCAACTGGCAAGTTCAATGTCTACAACACCGTAAATGACGTTTACTGACCGGAGCCAGCGGCCACCGGTTGCTTACGTTGTCGCGGCATTGGCGGCCGCGTGGCTAGGGGGGGCTGCGTGCGAGGTCCATGCTGCGGATGATGGCGCACCGGCAGCCCTTGATCCGATCGTCGTCGTCGCCACACGTCACCCTGGCTCAGTCTGGGATGTGGCGGCATCGGTTTCGGTACTCAGCGCAGAATCGGCGCAGTCCGAGCTGGCGGCGGACCTTCGCGACATGTTTCGCTACCAGCCGGCGATCCGAGTCGATGGAGGCGGTACACGATTCGGCGGCAGCGGCTTCCGCATCCGCGGCTTGGGCGACAACCGCGTGCTGACCCTCGTCGACGGTATCCCTGTTGCTGAACGATTCAGTGTTGGCTCGTATGCCGACAGCGGTCGCGACTACGCGGAACTTGGTCTGGTGCGTGAAGTGGAGGTGCTGCGGGGGCCTGCATCCAGTCTCTACGGGAGTCGCGCGCTTGGCGGTGTCGTGGCTATCGAGACGCTCGATCCAGAGGACCTGCTCGGAGCGTCCGGTCGCGGTGGGCGTGTGCTCGGCTTGTTTTCGGGCGATCGGGAGCAGCTCGGCGCCTCCGCGGTGCAGGCCTGGGGTTGGGCCGAAGGCACTGCGCTGCTGGCCTTGACCCGCCGGCAGGGGCACGAACTCGACGCCGCTGGCGCTGACACCGTCGATCCGCAGCGCTGGCACCGTGACGCGGTGTTGTTCAAGTCCCATTTGGTCGCAGGCGCCGGGACCCTGCGCCTGCTTGCCGACTACGGTCAGACCCGGCGTGATACCGAGGTGCAAACGCTCCTCGGCCAGGGACGATTCATCAATACCACAGCCTTGGCTGCGGACGATGCGCAGGACGCCTGGCGCGTCGGCGCAGAGTTCGAGCAGTCCATGCCGCCCGGGCGTCGTCGCGTGCTGTGGCGTGCCTATGCAACACGGTCCTGGCTGACCCAGGGCACGGACGAGTATCGACAGCGGGCCGATCCGCCGGTGCGTCAGCAGCGGGTCTTCGAGTTCAGCCAGCGCGTGGCCGGGTTTGGGGTTGATGTGCGCCAGCCACTGAACTGGCATGGATGGACGCAGACGTTGGGCTATGGCATTGAGGGTGCGGCCGGGATTCTGCAGGAGGGTCGCGACGCGCTGCAGACCGATCTCGAGGACGGCAGCCAGACGACGGTGATCCTCGGCGAGTCCTTTCCACGTCGTGATTTCCCGGGTACCGACACACTCGACCTGGGGAGCTACGCCACCGCCGAGGTGAGCGCCCCAGGCTCGGCGTTCACCTTCCTGCCGGGGGTGCGCTATGACTACTACCAGCTCAATGCGCATTCCGATCCGCGATTCGAGAACGGCTCACCGAATGTGGGCGTCACTGATCTGAGCAACGATGCGTGGACGCCGCGTCTCGGCCTGCTCTACCGGCTGACGGCGGACCTGCGTGGCTTTGCGCAGTACACGCGAGGTTTCCGCGCGCCGCCAGCATTTGATGTCAATCTCGGCCTCGATTTGCCCACTGTGAACGCCCGTGCGCTGCCGAATCCAGATCTTGACCCCGAGTACAGTTCTGCCCTCGAGCTTGGCCTGCGCCATCGCAGCGGACATGCCCAGATCGAACTGAGCGTGTTCGAGACGCACTACCGCGATTTCATCCTCAGCAACAGTTTCATCGGCGTCGATCCGGATACGGGCACCCGCCTGTTTCAGTCCCGCAACGTCGAGCGCGCCTGGATTCACGGGATCGAACTGAACTGGCGGCAGCATCTGGAGGTTTTCGGCGCTCCCGGCTGGAGCGCCGAACTTGCCGGAGCATGGCTGCGTGGCGAGAACCGTGATACCGACCAGCCACTTCCGGCTGTCGAGCCTGCGAAGCTGGTGTTTGGGGTCGACCATCGCACTCCGCGCAGCGTCCTGCGACTGCGCTTGGTCGCAGTGGACCGCCGTGACGGTGGCGATGACGCTGGTACACCGCAGTTCCAGGCGCCAGGCTATGCCGTGGTCGACATCACCGGCGAGTACTTTCCGGTTCCGCGCGTGGCGCTGCGCGCCGGCCTGTTCAACGCGTTCGATCGGCAGTTCTGGGAATGGGGCGACGTCTATGGGCGCGCTGCCGGCGATCCGCAGATCGCAGCGCTTGCCCATGCCGGACGTTACGTCAGTTTCGGCGCACAGTTCACGTTCTGAAGCCGGCCGCCTGACCGG